>NZ_JAPFQV010000032.1:0-69888 GCF_033804685.1 Micromonospora sp. RTP1Z1 | reverse complement strand
ACTCACTACCGCGATCAGCGCCGAGTACGGCACGGTGGTGGTCGAAGACCTGAATGTCGCCGGGATGCTCCGCAATCGGCGCCTGGCAAGGAAGATCGCCGACGCCGGATTCGGAGAGATCCGGCGACAACTGACCTACAAGACCGGCTGGAACGGTGGACAGGTCCATGTCGCCGATCGCTGGTTCCCTTCCTCGAAGACCTGCTGCGGGTGCGGCGCGGTGAAAGCCAAACTGCCGCTGCACGCGCGCACTTTCTGCTGCGATGTATGCGGCCTGGTGATGGACCGGGACGCTAACGCCGCCTGCAACCTCGCCGCCCTTGCGGCGGCCAGCACCACCGGTACCGGAGTGGCCGGAGACCGGGGCGCGAAAGCGCCGAAGCCTCGTGGAGCCGACCAGAAGACCCGCGTCACCCTCCCCAGCCGAATCGCCGGGGCGGGGCGGGCAGGTGGCGCAACCCTGCCACGACAGCGGCAGGCGGAAGCGAGAGACCGTCATCAGGACACCACGACCCTCACGTTGCGGTGACACCGTTACGGACCTTCCATGCGGAAACGCACGGATTGCTGAGACCTGACGATGGGATCAGCAACGGTTGGCTCGACGTGGTCCTGCTCGTCCCGGTGCTCACCGTGATGGCGGCCGTCGGCGGCCGGAGTCAGCTGTTGCGGCGCGGGTACGAGGTGAGCGACGACACCGACCCGCGGATCTTCCTGCGTTTCCTGCAGAAGCCGCTGCTGGAGGAGCGGGACGACGAACTCCTCGCCGAGCTGGCCCGGATCCATGACGCCCGCCACGACGAGGCGATCCGGGTCGCGGTGGTCTACGGGGCGGCTCACCTGCCCACGGTGGTCCAGACCCTGCGCGAGAGGTACGGCTACCGCGCCGTCCGGGGCGGGGAGTGGCTCACGGTGATCGACCTCTGACCCGGGCTTCGACGCCCGCCATGGGGTGGCGAGTTTCAGCAGCCCGGACGCGACGGCCACCAACGTGGGCGGCTTCCGGCTACCAGGGCTTGGTCACGACGTCGCCGAGCTCGCCGACGGCGATCCGGTCCTCGGTGGCCAGGACGGTGATCATCCGCTCCGCCTCGGCGAGGGTGACGTGGCGGCCGGTCACGGTGGCCGTCTGCGGGTGTGGTGTCTCCAGCCAGAGCCGGTCCGCCTCCCAGCACATCTGCACCACCCCGCCGGAGCGGCCGACGCAGGCGAGGAAGTCGCGGGTGTGCGGCTGCAGCTGGTGCGCGATCGCGGCGGCCTCCGCCGCCTCCAGCGCCACGAGGTTGCCGTGGCCAACGGAGTGCTCGTAGGTGGCCTCGATGAAGTCGGCGGGTGCCGGAGTCGTGGCCGGCGGCCGGCCCAGGAGGGCCATGCCGTCGTACCGGCCGACGGTGGCCGTGGGGCGGCCGGGGTCGTCGTACTCGCCGGTCAGCGCGTCGCCCTCGCGCCGGACGGTGACGGTCACCGAGTCGGTCGAGAGGCGCACCCGGGCGTCGGCGGGCATCCACGGCAGATGCAGGGTGGCCAGCCGGACAGCGGACTGCGCACCGTCCCGGGGCGCGTACGGCCCGGACCAGGAGACCAGCCGCTCGACGTCGACGGTCGTGTCGTCGCCCACGGTGGGCGGCAGTGCGGCCAGCCGGCCGACCCGGCGGCGCCCCCAGACCATCGGCACCTGGATCCTGGTGCGGGTGTCGCCGTCCCAGTGCACGGTCAGCCCGGCGTCGCGCAGCGCCCCCACCACCTCCTCGCCGACCTCCGCCGACGGTCGTCCGTCGAACGGCCCGTACGCGAGGAACACGGGCGAGCCGTCGACGGCGTGCTCCGCGTCCTGCTGGTGGTAGAACGTGTAGCCCCGGGGCGCCTCGCAGTGCGCCGCCTCGGCCCCGATCTCGGCGGCGCCGCAGTTCTGGCAGCAGGCGAAGTTCTCCCGGGCGACGATCCGGCTGGCGGACAGGGCCCGGAAGGCGGCGGTGAGCCGGTCGCTGTCGGTGACCTCCGGCCAGTCCCGCTGCGCGGCCAGGTGGGCGGTCAGCTCCTCGACCACCACCGGCCAGGTCACCTCCTCGATCCGCTCCGGTGCGGCCTCCCCGTGGAGGTATTCCACCGTCTCGGTGACGATGGCCGCCGCCGGCAGCTCGGCGAGGGCGACCTGACGCTGGACGAACGCGCGGATCTCGTCGTCGAGTTCCTGTTCATCGGGTTCCACGGCGGCGAACCCTAGCAGCGGGGGCCGACAGCCACCCCGGCACGTCCGCCGCCGGCGGCGTCACCGGGCGAGGAAGTGCCAGCCGAGCCAGAGCCAGACGCCGAGCACTACCGCCCGGCCGGCGGTGCTCCGGAGCGCCGCCGTGAGCGCCTCACCCAGCGGGACGAGCCCGGCCCGTCCCGCGCCGCGCCGGGCGGCCACGTCCGTCCACAGCGTGGCCAGGATGATCGCGGCGAAGCCGGCGACGATCACGGCGCGGCCGTTCATCGGGTCACCAGCCACCCGCCGGTGCCGAGCCAGAGCAGGTAGCCGGCGACCCGCCCCGGGTAGGTGGCGAGCAGCGGATCGGCGAGGATGCTGAACGTCGGGTGCGCCTCGTCGTTGCCGGCCAGGAAAGCGCCCAGCTCCCACAGGCAGAAGAGCACCCCGAGCCCGAGCCAGGTGGCGGCGGTCCGCCGGCCCACGGCCCGCTGCCGGGTCGGTGTCCGCCGGAGGCCGACCCCGAGCAGCGCGCAGCCGGGCAGCAGGACGGCGACGGCGGCGGGACCGGTGAGCTGTCGGGCGCTCGCCGCCACCAGGACGTATCCCACGAGGGCGGGCCAGAGCAGCCGGCCCCGCCGGAGGGGCGCCGGCAGGTCGACCGGTCGGGTCGTCGGCTCCACCCCTCCAGTATGGATCGCCCGCGTCCGGAACCGGTCAGCCGAGCGGGCCGACCTCGCGTTCGATCGCGGCGCGCAGCTCCGGCCCGGCCAGCACCGCCCGTGCCGCCTCCATCACCGGGGCGAGGAAGACGTCCGGGCCGGGCTCGCCGGCGCTTCCGCGCAGCGCCGCCACCGCGGCCCGGCCGGCCGGCGACGGCTGGAGCGGGGCGCGGAGTTGGAGCCCGCGTACGCCCGCCAGCAGCTCCACCGCGAGCAGGCTGGTCAGGTTGTCCAGCACGGTGCGCAGCTTCTTGGCCGCCGCCCAGCCCATCGACACGTGGTCCTCCTGCATGCCGCTGGTGGGCAGCGAGTCCACCGAGGCGGGGGCGGCCAGCCGGCGGTTCTCCGCGACGATCCCGGCGGCGGTGTACTGGGCGATCATCAGGCCGGAGTTGACGCCGGCGTCGGGGGAGAGGAACGCCGGCAGTTCCCGGTTGCGGGTGACGTCGAGCAGCCGGTCGACCCGGCGCTCGGCGATCGCCCCCACCTCGGCGGCGGCGATCGCCAGGTAGTCGGCGGCGAAGCCGAGCGGCGCGCCGTGGAAGTTGCCGGTCGACTCGACGCGCCCGTCCGGCAGCACCACCGGGTTGTCCACCACTGACCGAAGTTCCCGCCCGGCGACCGTCTCGACGAAGTCGAGGGTGTCCCGGGCCGCGCCGGCAACCTGCGGGGCGCAACGCATCGAGTACGCGTCCTGCACGGCGTGCGCCAGGTCGTCGCGGTGCGAGTCCATCACCCGGGAGTCCTGGAGCAGGCGGTGGATGTTCGCCGCCGACGTGGCCTGGCCGGGGTGCGGCCGGATGGCGTGCAGCTCGGGCAGGAAGGGCCGCTCCGAGCCGAGCATCGCCTCGATGGCGAGGGCGGCGGTGACGTCGGCCATGGCGAACAGGTGCCGGGCGTCGTGGATGGCCAGCAGGAGCATGCCGAGCATGCCGTCGGTGCCGTTGATCAGCGCCAGCCCCTCCTTGGCGGCCAGCTCGATCGGGGTGAGCCCGACCCGGCGCAGCGTCTCGGCGGCGTCGAGCCGCTCGCCGGCCGGCCCGAGGACCCAGCCCTCACCGAGCAGCACCAGCGCGCAGTGGGCGAGGGGGGCCAGGTCGCCGGAGGCGCCCAGCGAACCGTGCTCCGGCACCCATGGGGTGATCTCGTGGTTGAGCAGGTCGACCAGGGCCTCCGCGACCAGCGGGCGGACCCCGGAGCGGCCCAGCGCCAGCGAACGGACCCGGAGCAGCATCATCGCCCGGACCACCTCGCGGGGCATCGGCGCGCCCACCCCGGCGGCGTGCGAACGGATCAGGGCGTGCTGGAGTTCGGCCCGCCGCTCGGGCGCGATGAAGGTGTTGGCGAGCGCCCCGAAGCCGGTCGAGACGCCGTAGACGGGCCGGCCGGCCGCCTCGATGCCGTCCACGATCGCGCGGCTGGTCGCCATCGCGTCCACGGTGGACGGGTCGAGGGCGACCTTGGCGGTGCCGCGGGCGACGGCAAGGACGTCGGCGGGGGAGATTCCGGTGGGCTGGATGGTCACGGTCGACATCGCGGGACTCCGTTGTGCAGAACCTGGCGGATCAGTGGCACACCGGGCCGGTAGGCCAGGTGGAGGTGGGACGGGGCGTCGAGGATCATCAGGTCGGCCCGGACGCCGGGGCGCAGCACGCCGACGTCGTCGCGGCGCAGCGCCGCCGCCCCGCCGGCGGTCGCGGCCCAGACCGCCTCCGCCGGGGTCATCCGCATCTCGCGGACGGCGAGCGCGATGCAGAACGGCATCGACGAGGTGTACGACGACCCGGGGTTGCAGTCGGTGGCCAGCGCCACGGTCACGCCTGCGTCGAGCAGCCGGCGGGCGTCCGGGTACGGCGACCGGGTGGAGAACTCCGCCCCGGGCAGCAGCGTGGCGACGGTCGGCGAGCCGGCCAGCGCGCCGATGTCGGCGTCGCTGAGGTGGGTGCAGTGGTCGACGCTGGCCGCGCCCAGCTCCACCCCGAGCCGCACGCCCGGTCCGGGGCCGAGCTGGTTGGCGTGCATCCGGACGCCCAGCCCGACCGCCTGGCCGCAGGCGAGGATCGCCCGGGCGTGGTCCACGTCGAAGGCGCCCCGCTCGCAGAAGACGTCGATCCAGCGCGCGTACGGGGCGGCGGCGGCGAGCATTGGCCCGCAGACCATCCCCACGTAGTCGTCGGGGCGGTCGGCGTACTCGGCGGGGACGACGTGCGCGCCGAGGAAGGTGGTCTCCTCGGTCACCTCGGCGGCGATCCGCAGCGAGCGGGCCTCGTCGGCGACGGTGAGACCGTACCCGCTCTTGATCTCGATGGTGGTGGTGCCCTGCCGCAGCGCCTCGGCGTGCAGCCGGCGGACGGTGGCCCGCAGCTCGTCGTCGGAGGCCGCCCGGGTCGCGCCGACGGTGGTGCGGATGCCGCCCCCGGTGTACGGCTGCCCGGCCATCCGGGCGGCGAACTCGGCGGCCCGGTCCCCGGCGAAGACCAGGTGGGCGTGGCTGTCCACGAAGCCGGGCAGCACGGCCGCCCCCGCGGCGTCGATCCGCCGGTCGGCGGGCGGGGCGTCCCGGGTCGGGCCGATCCAGGCCACCCGGCCCTCCTCGACCAGCAGGGCGACGTTGCGGCGGATGCCCAGCGGGCCGGCCTCGCCGTCGCCGGACACGTTGGTGACCAGCTCCCCGATGTCGTCGACCAGCAGGCTCCTCATGTGGTGACCTCCCCGATGGCGGTGCGCAGCTCCGCCGGCACGTCCACCGTCAGGTGCCGGCCGTCGGCGACCACCACGCGCCCGTCCACCACGACGTGGCTGACGTCGGCCGCGGCGGCCGCGAAGAACGCCCCGACCGGCGGCACCCCGGCCGTGCGGGCGGTGTCCAGCCGTACGGTGACCAGGTCGGCGCGGTCGCCGACGGCGAGCCGGCCGGCGTCCGCCCAGCCCAGCGCGGCGTGTCCGGCGACGGTGGCGGCGGTCAGCAGCTCGACGGCGGTGAAGTGGCCGCGTCGCCGGGTCCGCAGCCGCTCGTCCAGTTCCACCGCGCGTGCCTCCTCGAAGAGGTCGACCACCGCGTGGCTGTCGCTGCCCAGGCTGAGCGGGCTGCCCGCCTCGGCCATCCGCCGCACCGGCCCGATCCCGTCGGCCAGGTCCCGTTCGGTGGTGGGGCAGAGGCAGACGCCGGTCCGGCTCTCGCCGAGCAGGGCGAGGTCGGCGCTGGTGGGGTGGGTGGCGTGCACGGCGGTGGTCGCCGGGCCGAGTACGCCGTGGTCGGCGAGCAGCCGGGTCGGGGTGCAGCCGTGCACCGCGCGGCAGGCGTCGTTCTCGGCGGGCTGCTCGGAGAGGTGGACGTGCAGCGGCGCACCGCGCCGGTCCGCCCAGCCGGCGACGGTGGCGAGCTGCTCCGCCGGCACGGCGCGGACCGAGTGGACGGCCGCGCCGACCCGGGCGTGGCCGTTCTCTGGCGTGAACGCGGTGACCCGCTCGGCCCAGCGCAGCGCGTCCCCGTCGCCGAACCGCCGCTGTGGGCCGGTCAGCGGCGCGCCGTCCACCGTGGCGGTCAGGTAGCAGGTGTCCAGCAGGGTGAGCCGGATGCCGGCGTGCGCCGCCGCCTCGACCAGCGCGGCGGACATCGCGTTCGGGTCGGCGTACGGCGTGCCGTCGGGGCCGTGGTGCAGGTAGTGGAACTCGCCGACGCAGGTGATCCCGGCGAGCGCCATCTCGGCGTACGTGGCCCGGGCCAGGGCCAGGTAGGAGTCCGGGTCGAGGCGGGCGGCCACGTCGTACATCCGGTCCCGCCAGGTCCAGAAGTCGCCCCGGCCGGCGTGGGTCCGCCCGCGCAGCGCCCGGTGGAAGGCGTGCGAGTGCGCGTTGGCCAGCCCGGGCAGGGTGAGTCCGGGCAGTCGGACCGCGTCGCGGAGCACCTCGACCCCGGCGGTTGGGGCGCCGCCGCCGACCAGCGGCGTCACGTCGGTGATCCGGCCGTCCTGCGCCTCGATCAGCACGTCGGCGGTGGGTTCGGCGTGGTCGGGCAGCCAGGCGTACTCGGCGAGCCAGCGGGTCAGCGGCATGCCAGTTCCTCCAGCACCCGGGCCAGGGCGGTGACCCCGGCCGCGCAGTCGGCGTCGGTGGCCGACTCGGCCGGGGAGTGCGACACCCCCGTCGGGTTGCGCACGAAGAGCATCGCGGTGGGCAGGTGCGCGGCGAGCACCCCCGCGTCGTGCCCGGCCCCGGTCGGCAGCACCGGCGCGTCGAGCAGCGTGGCCAGCCGCTTCGCCAGCCCGCCGTCGAACGCCACCAGCGGCGTCGCCGACTCCTCGGTCAGGGTCAGCTCGGTGCCGTCCCGCCGCGCCCGCTCGGCGGCCTTGGCACGCACCGCCTCGACCAGGCCGTGCAGCGTCGCCGGTTCGGCCGCCCGGGCGTCCAGCCAGCCGGTCACCCGCGAGGGGATGGCGTTGGTGGCGTTCGGCTCCACCGCCACCCGGGCCACGGTGGCGTGCGCGTCGCGCAGCCGGGCCTCCTTGTTCGCCGCGAGCACCGTGAAGGCGTACGTGAGCATCGGGTCGCGGCGGTCCGCCATCCGGGTCGTACCGGCGTGGTTGCCCTCGCCGTGGAAGTCGAAGCGCCAGCGGCCGTGCGGCCAGATCGCGCTGGCGACCGCGACCGGCGCATCCAGCTCGACCAGCGCGCGGCCCTGTTCGACGTGCAGCTCCACGAAGGCCGCGAAGCGGCCGAGCAGCGCCGGATCGGCGCCCGCCGGCCGGCCGCCCAGCGCCTCGGCAAAGCTCACCCCCGCCGCGTCGCGCAGCCCGGCCGCGCGCTCCACCGCGATCTCCCCGGTGAGCAGCCGCGACCCCAGACAGGGTACGCCGAACCGCGCCCCCTCCTCCTCCACGAACGCGCCCACCACCACCGGCCGGACCGGGTTGACCCCGGCGGCCCGCAGCTCGTCCACGGCGAGGAACGCGCTGACGATGCCGAGCGGCCCGTCGTACGTCCCGCCGTGCGGCACCGAGTCGAAGTGGCTGCCGGTGAGCACGGCGTCGCCGGCGGCCGGGTCGCCCCACCACGCGAACAGGTTGCCGTTGCCGTCCTCCCGCACCCGCATGACCCGTCGGTCGGCCTGCTCCCGGAACCAGGCGCGCAGCCACAGCTCCGGCTCGGTCAGCGCGTACCGCAGGTAGCCGCCGCTGCCCGTGTCCCGCCCGACCGGGGCGAGCTCGTCCCACAGCGCCCGGAACCGGCCGGCCAGGTCGGTCACGCCGGACCCTCCGCCATCGGCACCCGGACACCGGTCTGCTCCGCGACCTCGCGGGCGGTGTCGTAGCCGGCGTCCACATGCCGGATCACGCCCATCGCCGGGTCGTTGGTGAGCACCCGCTCGATCTTCTGGCCCGCGAGTGCGGTGCCGTCGGCGACGCAGACCTGGCCGGCGTGGATCGACCGGCCGATCCCCACCCCGCCGCCGTGGTGGATCGACACCCAGGACGCCCCGCTGGCGGTGTTGACCAGCGCGTTGAGCAGCGGCCAGTCGGCGATCGCGTCGGAGCCGTCGGCCATCGCCTCGGTCTCCCGGTACGGGCTGGCCACGCTGCCGCAGTCCAGGTGGTCCCGGCCGATCACCACCGGCGCGGACAGCTCGCCGGAGGCGACCATCTCGTTGAACCGCACCCCGGCCTTGTCCCGCTCGCCGTAGCCCAGCCAGCAGATCCGCGCCGGCAGGCCCTGGAAGGCGACCCGCTCGCCGGCCAGCCGGATCCACCGGGCCAGGGACTCGTTCTCGGGGAAGAGGTCGAGGATGGCCCGGTCGGTGGCGGCGATGTCGGCCGGGTCGCCGGAGAGCGCCGCCCACCGGAACGGGCCCCTGCCCTCGCAGAACAGCGGCCGGATGTACGCCGGCACGAAGCCGGGGAAGTCGAAGGCCCGCTCGTACCCGCCGAGCTTCGCCTCGCCGCGGATCGAGTTGCCGTAGTCGAAGACCTCCGCGCCCGCGTCGAGGAAGCCGACCATCGCCTCGACGTGCTTCGCCATCGACGCCCGCGCCCGGTCGGTGAACTCGACCGGCTTCGCCGCCGCGTAGTCCCGGGCGTCGGCCGGCTCCACCCCCTCCGGCACGTACGACAGCGGGTCGTGGGCGCTGGTCTGGTCGGTGACGATGTCGATCTCGACGCCCCGGCGCAGCAGCTCCGGGAAGACCGTCGCCGCGTTGCCGACCACGCCGACGCTGAGCGCCCGCCGCTCCCGCTTCGCGGCCAGCACCCGCGCCACCGCGTCGTCGAGCGAGTCGGCCACCTCGTCCAGGTAGCGGTCGTGCACCCGACGGTCCAGGCGGCTGCGGTCCACGTCCACGATCAGGCACACGCCGCCGTTCATGGTGACCGAGAGGGGCTGCGCCCCGCCCATCCCGCCGCAGCCGGCGGTGAGCGTCAGCGTCCCGGCCAGGGTGCCGCTGAACCGCTTCGCGGCCACCGCGGCGAAGGTCTCGTAGGTGCCCTGGAGGATGCCCTGGGTCCCGATGTAGATCCACGAGCCGGCGGTCATCTGCCCGTACATGGTCAGGCCGAGCTGTTCCAGGCGGCGGAACTCCGGCCAGGTGGCCCAGTCACCGACCAGGTTCGAGTTGGCCAGCAGCACCCGGGGCGCCCACTCGTGGGTCCGCATGACCCCGACCGGGCGGCCGGACTGCACCAGCATCGTCTCGTCGTCGCGCAGGTCGGTCAGCGTCCGCACCAGGGCGTGGTACGACGGCCAGTCCCGCGCGGCCTTCCCGGTGCCGCCGTAGACGACCAGGTCGTCCGGGCGCTCGGCCACCTCCGGGTCGAGGTTGTTCATCAGCATCCGCAGCGCGGCCTCCTGCGGCCACCCCTTCGCGGTGCGTGCGGTGCCGCGGGCGGCGCGGACGGGCTGGTACATGTCGTACTCCTCTCAGCCGAGGAACAACTGGCGGCGGGCGGCGGACGACTCGAACGCCTCGAGCCGGGCCTGGGTGTCGGCCGGAGCGGCGTCGCAGATCGCCTGGAGCACCACCATGGCCAGGGTCATCGGTGCGGTGTGCAGGTCGAAGACGAGGTCGGTGCCGACGGCGGCGGGGAGCACCACCTCGGCGTGCTCGGTAGCGGGGCTGACCGGCGAGTCGGTGATCGCCACCACGGTCAGCCCGGCGGCCCGGGCCTCGCGCAGCGCGTCCAGGGTCTCCCGGGGGTAGCGGGGCAGCACCAGGGCGAGCAGCGCGGTCGCGCCGGCCGCCGCGGCCTGTTCGAGGCGGTCGGTGAGCAGGCTGCCGCCGTCGTCGAGCACCCGGACATCCGGGTGCACCTTCGCGGCGAAGTACGCGAAGTACGCGGCCAGCGGGGCCGCCGCGCGCAGCCCGAGCACCGGCAGCGGACGGCTGGCAGCCAGCAGCCGCCCCACCTCGGCGATCCGGTCGTGGTCGGCGAGCTGCCCGGCCAGCCGGTCGAGGTTGCCCATCTCGGCGCGGACCGCCCGCTGCAGCGCGTTACCGACGTCGACCGGATCGGCCGCCCCGGTGGCGGTCAGCTCGCGCAGCCTGCGGCGCAGCGCCGGGTAGCCGTCGTGGCCGAGCGCCATCGCGAACCGGGTCACCGACGGCTGGCTGACCCCGGCCAGCTCGGCCACCTCCGCCGCCGACAGGTACGCCGCCGCCCCGGCGTGCTGCACCAGGCAGTGCGCGATCCGGCGCTGGGTCGGGGTGAGCCGGACCCCGTGGAAGAGGTCGAGCACCCGGTCGGTCGGCGCCGCGACGACACCGCTTTGATTCATGGCGCGACTCTATGCATGGGAAATTTCAAAGACAAGCCGTCCCCGGGTCAGGTTGCCCGGTCGCCGGACCCGGCCGGCTGATCTGATGAATGGAAACTTTCATCGTCAGTGGCCCCGCGGAACTGGTAGAACGCTCCCGTGGACGCAACGAAGTTCCGGCGGGCCATCGCCCGCACCCCGTTGGCCCCGGTCGCCGCCTTCCCCAAGCGGCTGGCCCGGGTCGCCCGGCACGACGCCAAGGTGCTGCGCACCTCCGCCCGCTGGCTGGTCACCTCGCGTGAGCATCACAACTACACGTACGAGCTGACGAAGCTGAGCTGGCACCACCTCGCCTGGTTCGTCAGCGTGGTCTGCGACGTGCCGGTCAAGCAGGTCCGGGCCTACCTGAACGAGATCGAGACCGACGAGGAGCTGCGCGGGCACATCGAGCGGGCCACCGCCGCCGCCGCCCGGCGCGGCCTGGCCGACAAGCGCGTCCGGTACGCGCGCCGGATCGGCTGGTACGCCATCGTCCGCGCCCGCAAGCCCGCCCACGTGGTGGAGACCGGCGTCGACAAGGGCCTCGGCAGCTGCGTCCTCGCCGCCGCGCTGCTGCGCAACGCCGCCGAGGGACACCCGGGCCGGCTCACCTCGCTGGACATCAACCCGGAGGCCGGCTACCTGGCCCGCGCCAAGCCCTGGGCCGACGTGGTCGACCTGGTGATCGGCGACTCGGTCGCCTCCATCTCCGCGCTGGACCGCCCGGTCGACCTGTTCCTGCACGACAGCGACCACAGCCGGGTGCACGAGAAGCGCGAGTTCGAGGCGGTGGAGGCGAAGCTCGCCCCCGGGGCGATGCTGCTCACCGACAACGTCACCGTCACCAACGTCCTCGCCGAGCACGCCGAACGGACCGGGCGGCGCTTCCTCGCCTACCGGGAGACGCCGGCCCGGCACTGGTACCCGGGCGACGGGATCGGAGTGGCCTGGTGAGGCTGGCCGCCGTCCACACGTACCCGGTCAAGGGCTGCCACCGGCTCGACCACGACGGCGCCCGGGTCGAGCCGTGGGGCCTGGCCGGCGACCGGCGTTGGATGGTCGTCGACGCACACGGCGTCGGCGTCACCCAGCGGGAGACCAGCGCCCTGGTCGGGCTCCGCGCCCAGGTGCGGGACGGCGGCCTGATGCTGCGTGCCGCCGGCCGTCCGGACCTGGCGGTGCTCGAGCCGACGGACGCGCAACCGGTTCCGGTACGCACCTTCCGCAGTCGGCTGCTGCCGGTCCCCGCCCTGCCTGCGGGCCCGCCCGCCGACGACTGGATCACCGCCCTACTCGGCCGCCCGGTGCGCCTGGTCTGGCTCGGCCGGCCGACCCGACACATCGCGGCCGGCGACCGCGAACACGACACCGGCGACCAGGTCAGCTTCGCCGACGCCTACCCGCTGCTGCTGACCGGCGCGGCCTCGCTCGACGCGCTCAACGGCTGGCTGGCCGAAGCCGGCGAGCCGCCGGTGCCGATGGCCCGGTTCCGCCCCAACCTGGTCGTCGAGGGCGCCCCGGCCTGGGCGGAGGACGGGTGGGCCGGCCGCCGGCTCCGCGTCGGCTCCGCCGTCTTCAGCGCCGCCGGCCCCTGCGATCGCTGCCTGGTCACCACCACGGACCAGGAGACCGGGGTACGCGGCAAGGAGCCGCTGCGCACCCTCGCCCGGCACCGCAACATCGGCCAGAAGCTCCTCTTCGGGCTGCACCTGGTTTCCGACGGGCCGGGCGAGATCAACGTCGGTGACCCGGTCACCCTGGTCGACTGACCGGGTCACCGTCGACCCGGTTCCAGTGCCTCGCCGAATGCCCGGCCGACGTGCCGGTCAGCCTGTCGACCGCCCCGGCCGCCGGCACCGAGGTCGTCGACGCGGCGGTCACACCCCCGGCGCCCGACCTGGTCCGCGCCGGCTGCGTGCTTGACCTGGTGCTGGTGCTGGTGCACGGCGCCGTTGCCTGGCCGAGGACTGGAGGCGGTGGGGTGTCCTGGTCGGGCGCTACGAAGCTGATGACGTGAACGAATCACCGCGGACGCAGGGCGGCGAGCTTCCGCCCGCCGTGGCGATTCACTCACGACATCAGCTTCGTAGGACCGCTGCGGTGCCTCCATGAGTGCCCGCGGACGCGGCGTCGCGTCGGGCGACCGGGCGTCAACGCATTGGATCCGGTACCGGCGGGTGGCCCACCGGGGCGGATCGGTCGGGACCCGATGATCGGTGCCGGGCCGGCGGGCCCGGGGTCAGGCCGCCGGGCGGTCCAGGTCGAGCCACATGAGGACCTCGTCCCGGTCGTCGCCGGGAGCGAGCCGCAGCGCGCCGGGCAGTCGGCCTACCTCCCGGTAGCCGAGGCGGTCGTAGAACGACTCGAGGCCGAGCCCGCCCCGGACGGTCACGTGCAGCGCCGCCAGGCCCCGCTCGCGACCGAGCCGCTCGGCCTCGCGCATCAGCGCGACGCCGTACCCGCGGCCCTGGGTGCCGGGGTGGACCATCACCCGCTTGAGCACCCGGTAGTGGGTCTTCAGGTGGAACCGGTTGTCGGCGATGATCAGAATGCCGGCCGGCCGGCCACCCTCGTAGCCGACCAGCAGCCGGTCCGGACCATCGGCGATGTCGGCGAAGGTGGCCGCGGCCATCGGCCAGACCTCGGCCGCGGTCACCGGGGCGACGAAGCCCACCGCGCCGCCGGCATTGGTGACGTCCACCCAGAGGTCGACGAGCTGTTCGCGCAGCGCGGGGGTGAGGTCAGGGTCGAGGACGAAACGCAGGCTCACGCCCGCCATCCTGACTGAGCCGAGCCGGCACCGGCCTGCGATCGTGACGCGGCCGACAGGAGCGCGGTAGGGCGGAAGACTCTCCCCTCGAACCCCGGTTCCCGGGGCCCGAGGGGAGGGTGCTTGCGGTGCGGGAGAGGGGACTCGAACCCCCACGTCCTCACGGACACAGGAACCTAAATCCTGCGTGTCTGGCCAATTCCACCACTCCCGCTCGCCTTCGAGAGTCTAACTGGATCGTCGCACGGCCCTGGTGATGAGCCCCGTCTCAGTCGAGTCCGAGGTCCCGGCGGAGCTTGGCGACGTGCCCGGTGGCCTTGACGTTGTAGAACGCCCGCTCGATCTTTCCGTGCTCATCGACCACGAAGGTCGAGCGGATCACTCCGGTGACCGTCTTGCCGTACATCTGCTTCTCGCCGTACGCGCCGTACGCGTTCAGCACCGCCTTGTCGGTGTCGGCGACCAGCGGGAAGGTGATGCCGTCCCGGTCGCGGAACTTGGCCAGCTTCTCCGGCTTGTCGGGGGAGATGCCGATCACCTCGTAGCCGGCGGCCTGGAGGGAGGCGAGCGAGTCGCGGAAGTCGCAGGCCTGCTTGGTGCAGCCGGGGGTCATGGCGGCCGGGTAGGCGTACAGGATGACCTTGCGGCCACGCAGGTCGGCCAGGGAGAGGGTCTCGCCGGTGTCGGTCGGGAGGGTGAACTCGGGCGCGGGGTCGCCGGGGTTGAGGCGGTCGGTCATGGCGCAGACGATACCGCCGCCGCGCGGGACGACGTCGGTGGCGACGCGCCGCCCCTCGTGATCAACACCATGCCTTGTTGCAAAGGATTGGCAACAACGACCGGGCGCAAATAAGCTGACCCGGTCGGTGTGCGCCCGCCCGCCGCGCCCCCGGGAGGTCGAGTGGAAAGCCTGGCGATGCACATCTCGAACGGGATCATCAACGGTCCCGTCGCCGCGGTCTTCGCCGCTTTCGCGCTCGCCGTGCTCACCCTCTGCGTGCTGCGCGGCCGCCGCGACCTGGACGACCGGCTGGCCCCGATGGCGGGCCTGGTGGCCGCGTTCATCTTCGCCGTGCAGATGCTCAACTTCCCGATCCTCACCGCCGGGGTGAGCGGTCACCTGCTCGGGGGCGCGCTCGCCGCGTTGCTGGTCGGCCCGTGGGTCGGCGCGCTCTGCGTGGCCGTGGTCCTCGTCGTGCAGGCGCTGGTCTTCGGCGACGGCGGGGTGGCCATGCTCGGCCTCAACATCACCAACATGGCGATCATCGGCACCGCGGCGGCGTACCTGCTGATCGCGCTGCTGCTGCGGGTGCTGCCGCGCACCCCGGCCGGCCTCGCCGTCACGGCGTTCACCTCCGCGCTGGTCAGCGTCGTGATCGCCAGCCAGGGCTTCATTCTCGAGTACTGGCTGGGCGGCACCACCGACCTCGGCGGCAACCTGACCGGCCTGGCCGGCACGATGGCCGGCTTCCACGTGCTGATCGGCGTCGGTGAGGGCCTGATCACCGCCACCACCGTGGCCACCGTCGCCAAGGTCCGCCCCGACCTGGTGTACGCGCTGCGCGCCCTGAAGCCGGCCGCACCGGCTCCCGTCGTCCCGGTCGCCCGGGGTGCCCGATGAGGAGGCGCAACTGGGGCTTCGTCCTCGGCGGCCTGCTGGTCGCCCTGCTGCTCGCCGGCGTGGTCAGCAACTACGCCTCCCCGCACCCGGACGGGCTCGACTCGTCCCTGCTCAAGGGCTGCACGGTGAACGCCGCTGGCGAGATCACCGGCGGCAGCTGCCCGGGGCAGCAGGCGAAGAACCACGAGCTGTCCGACAGCCCGCTGGCCGGCTACGGCATCCGGGGCGTGGACAACCGCTTCCTCTCCACCGGCCTCTCCGGAGTCCTGGGCGTGCTGCTCACCTTCGCCCTCGGCGGCGGCCTCTTCCGGCTGGCCCGCCGCCACGGCCCCGCCGGTCCCGCCGCACCCGCCGGGTCGGGCGGCGGGCCAGCCGGGGAAGCCGGCGACACCGACCCGGCCGACGCTGGCCGGCGCGCGGCGCACGCCGGCTGAGGGGGTACGTCGACATGGGCGCCGGACACGCGCACGTGCTCTACCGCGAGTCCACCTCCGCGGTGCACCGACTCCCGCCCGAGGCGAAGATCGCCGCGATGGTGCTGTTCACCGTCGCCGTGGTCGCCACCCCGCGCGCGGCGTACTGGGCCTTCGGCGGGTACGCGCTGCTGGTCGCCGCCGTGGCGGCGCTGGCCCGGGTGGGTCCCCGCTGGCTGCTCGGCCGGGCGCTGATCGAGCTGCCGTTCGTGCTGTTCGCGTTCGCGCTGCCGTTCTTTGGGGCGGGGGAGCGGGTCGAGGTGGCCGGGCTGAGCCTCTCCGTGGACGGGCTGCTGGGCGGCTGGAACATCCTGGCCAAGGGGACGCTCGGCGTACTGGCGTCGCTCCTGCTCGCCGCGACCACGACGACGCGTGACCTGATCGTCGGCCTGGACCGGCTGCGGTGCCCGCAGATCCTCACCCAGATCGCCACCTTCATGCTGCGCTACCTGGACGTGCTGGTCGGCGAGGCCCGCCGGATGAAGGTGGCCCGCATCTCCCGGGGTGACGACCCGCGCTTCCTCTGGCAGCTGCGCGGCTTCGCGGCCGGCGTCGGCGCCCTCTTCCTGCGCGCCTTCGAGCGCGGCGAGCGGGTCTACCTGGCGATGCTCTCCCGGGGCTACTCGGGCCGGATGCCGGCGGTCTGGCAGGGGGCGGGCGCCGCCACCGTCGGCCAGTGGGCGGCCGCCGCGACGGTGCCGCTGGCGGCCGCCGCCATCGCCGCCGTCGCGGTCGTGCTGACATGATCGGGTACGTGCAGACGGCTCTCTCCCTTGACGTGCGTGGCGTCCGCTACGCGTACCCGGACGGTCACGTCGCGCTGCACGGGGTGGACCTGACCGTCCCGCGCGGCGAGCGGGTGGCCCTGCTCGGCCCGAACGGCGCCGGCAAGACCACCCTGGTGCTGCACCTCAACGGCATCCTGACCGCCACCGAGGGCACGGTCAGCGTCGGCGACCTGACGGTCAGCCGCGACCGGGCCACCCTGGCGGAGATCCGCCGTCGGGTGGGCATCGTCTTCCAGGACCCGGACGACCAGCTCTTCCTGCCGACCGTGGCCGAGGACGTCGCCTTCGGCCCGGCCAACCTGGGGTTGCGCGGGGCGGAGCTGGCGGCCCGGGTCGACGAGGCGCTCGCCGCGGTCGGGATGAGCGAGCACCGGGACCGGGCGCCGCACCACCTCTCGTTCGGTCAGCGGCGTCGGGTGGCGGTGGCCACCGTGCTCGCCATGCGCCCGGAGATCCTGGTGCTCGACGAGCCGTCGTCCAACCTCGACCCGGCCGCCCGGCGGGAGTTGGCGGCGATCCTGCGCGGCCTGCCGGTGACCCTGCTGATGGTCACCCACGACCTGCCGTACGCGGCGGAGCTCTGTGACCGTTCGGTGATCCTCGACGCCGGCCGCATCGTCGCCGACGCCCCCACCACCACCCTCCTCTCCGACGCCCTCCTCCTGTCCCGCCACCGCCTGGAACTCCCCCACGGCTTCACCCCCCACCCCTCCTGACCCGCCCCCGGCAGCTCACCGCCCCCAAGATCCGCACAAATTCACGGAAAGAGTGGCCTTCACGACGCGGGAGGCCACTCTTTCCGTGAAAGTGCGGGAATCTTGGCGCGCCCCGCGCCCCGCGCCCCGCGCCCCGCGCCCCGCGGCGGGAGGGTCAGCGGGGGCGGGTCAGCGGGGGGTTGGGGGTGGGCTGCGGCGGGCGGGTGGTGGTTGCCGCGCGGGAGGCGGCGTGCAGGCGGAGGATGCCGGCGCCTAGCGCGCCGGTGCCGGTGGCGAGGATGAGCACCACGAGCACCCGGGCCGCGGTGGGCGGCCACACCATCGGAACGACCGAGCGGGAGAGCATGGCGACGTTGGCGAAGCCGGCGAAGATCGCCAGGGACGCCCCGGCGAGGGCGAGCGCGAAGTCGGCGGCCTCCCGGCGGGCCAGCGCGTAGCCGCCGGCGGCGATGGCACCGAGCCCGGTGAGCAGCATCCAGACCTGCCCGTTGATCAGCCCGAGCAGCACCCCGCCGAGCCCGTCGGCGCCGGCGTCCAGTTCCCGGCCGATGGTGAACGCCACCGTGGCCAGCCCGCCGAGGGCGAGCAGGGCACCCACCCCGCGCAGCGTCCGTACCCCGGTGGCGGTGCCGGCCGGCGCGAGCCCGGCCGCCGCGATGGCGAGGAAGGCGAGGGTGGCGGCGACCCACCAGGGGTACGCGTCGGGCGGCGGCACCCAGTCCAGGGTGCCGCGGACCTCGATGGTCTGGTCGCCGTCGCGCAGCGGCACCACCCAGTCCCGGACCCGCTGCGGGCGCCCCGGGTCGGCGCTGACCTGCGCGGGCGGCGACGAATCGAGCCAGAGTGCCCGCTGGTCGTGCCAGCGCGTCGACTGCCCCTTCGCGATCCGGGACCAGACCGGGGCGGCGGCCGGGTCGGCCTCGGGCGAGAGGGTGGTGTCACCGGCGATGGTCTGGTTGAGGTACGTGGCCGGGGAGCGGCTGTTCTCGTACACCCCGCCCGGGCCCACCCGCAGGTACGGCTCGCCGGAGTAGCCGAGCACCTCGACGTCCCGCCCGGTGCGGTTGATCAGTTCCAGCCGGGCGCCCGCCTCGACGACCCGGACGGTGAGCCCCGACCGCGCGGGGGCGAGCGCGGTGACCTCGGCCCGGTAGTCCGTGCCGTCGGGGGCGTCCGCGCCGTGCGCGGCGGCCGGCGCGGCCAGGGCGACGAGGGCGGCGAGCGCGGCCATGACGACCACCGCCGCCCGCCGCAGCGGTACGAGGATCACTTGCCGGCCGCCGCCACCGCCGCCTTGATCCCCTCCGGGGTGCGGTCCTCGACGTCCTTGCCGTTGACCTTGATGGTCGGAGTGCTGTTCACGCCCGACTTGCTGGCGTCGTCCGTGACGTGCTCGGTCCACGCCTTGAACGTGCCGTTCTTGACGCAGGAGCCGAAGTCGTCGCGGTTCAGGCCGACGCCCGCCCCGATGTCGATCAACTGGTCGTTGCTGAGCCCGGCGCTGCCCTCCGCTGGCTGCTGGGCGAAGAGCGCGTCGGTGAACTCCTTGAACTTCCCGCCCTTCGCTGCGCAGCCGGAGGCGGCCGAGGCGCGGGTGGAGTACTCCGTGGTGGAGAAGCGGTTCAGGAAGGCCACCGGGTGGAAGACCACCCGCACCTTGTCCTCCCTGATCAACTGGTCGATGGTCGCACCGTTGACCTGCTGGAACTGCTTGCAGACCGGGCAGAGGTAGTCCTCGTACAGGTCGATGGTGACGGGACCGGCGCCGGCGACGATGCCGGTGCCGCCGGCGTTGGCGCCGGATGGGGCGGTGAAGGTCTTCGACTTCTGGCTGGAGTAGACGGACCAGCCGATCAACCCGGCGATCACCAGCACCACCACGGCGCCGACCGAGGTCCAGATGGTGCGCGTGCGCCGCTTCTCCCTGGCGAGCTGCGCGCGGACCACCTCGGCGGCGTTCTTCCGCCCCTTGCGACTACTCATCCTCGCCCTCCACGGGTGCATCGCCCGCCAGCCAGCCGTCCACCGAGAACGGGGTGCGGGGCCAGATCAGCAGGAATCCGGCCAGTGCCAGGAATCCCAGGTCCCGGAGGATCTCCGGGAGGTAGCTCGGGGCCCGCCCGGCGGCGAGCTGGCCGCCGCTGCCGAAGCACCCGCAGTCGATGGACAGGCCGCGGCTCCAGGCCGAGGCGATGCCGGTGATGAAGATCACCAGCAGTGCCGCCGAGACCCCGGCGGCCAGTCGGGTGGCCAGCCCGATCAGCAGCAGTGCGCCGAGCGCCAGCTCCACGAAGGGCAGCGCGGCGCCGACCACGGTCGCGATGTCGTACGGCATGACCTGGTAGGCGTTGACGGCCCGGCCGGAGGCGGCCAGGTCGCCGACCTTCGCGCCGCCGGCGATCAACCAGACGGCGGCCAGCCCGAGTCGGGCGGCGGTGCCGAGCCAGGGCCGGACGGCGGGCCAGCGGGCGGCCCGGGTGCTCGGTGCGGTCACGGTCATTTGTCGTCCCGGATCCGAGGAAAGTTCCGCGTCAGCCGGCGAGCGCATCGCCGACGGCCTCGACCAGGTCACAGCGGGCCCGGGCGACGCGGGAGCGGATGGTGCCCACCGGCACCCCCTCCACGGCGGCGGCCTCGGCGTACGACAGGCCGAGCAGTTGGGTGAGCACGAACGCGGCGCGCCGGTCGGCGGGGAGCCGGCGGACCAGATCGGTGGCGCCGAGGTGCCCGGCGGGGTCGGGGTGCGGGTGGTCGGTCCAGGCGTGCGCGGCGAGCCGTTCGTCGAGCCGGCGGCGGCGCACCACGGTACGCAGGTGGTCGGCGCAGGCCCGGCGGGCGATGCCCAGCAGCCAGGTACGGACGCTGGAGCGGCCCTCGAACCTGGGCAGCGCGCGGAACGCCCGCAGGTACGTCTCCTGGGTGAGGTCGTCGGCGCTGTCCGGGTCGACCAGCGCGGCGGCGAACCGCCACACCTCGGCCTGGGTGGCCCGGACGAAGGCGGCCTGCGCGACCGGGTCGCCGTCCCGGGCGGTCAGCGCCCACTGCGTCGCCACGTCCCGCGCGGCCTCGCGGCCCGCCTGGTGGCGGCCGGCGGTGGTGTCGCGCGGGGCGGGGATCACGACTGACGAGGTTACGCGGCGTACCGGGGTGGGGCAGGGCCCTTCGGCCCTTTCTATGGTCCGGCCCACGTCGGGAACTTTTCCGTCCCCACCCCCGACTACCTGCTCATGAACTGCGACGACGTACGCGTGGCGCTGTCGGCGCGGCTGGACGGCGAGGACCCGCAGGCGCCGGCGGCGGCGCTGGAGGCGCACGCCGAGGCCTGCCCCGGGTGCCGCTCCTGGCTGGCGCGGGCCGAGCGGGTGACCCGGTTCACCCGGCTGCAGGCGGTCGACGTACCCGATCTGACCGCCCCCGTGCTGGCCGCGGTCGGGGCGGACCGGGCCGGGGCGCGGGACGGCGCCGCCGCCACCGTGCGGGCCCGGCGCCAGGTGCTGCGGGTGGCCGTGGCGGTGGCCGCGGTGGCGCAGCTCGCCATCGCGCTGCCGATCCTGCTCGCCGGCTTCGGGGTGGAGGCCGACCCGCACACCAGCCGGGAGATGGCGTCCTTCGACGCGGCCCTCGCGGTCGGGTTCGCGCTGGCCGCCTGGCGGCCGGAGCGGGCCCGGGCGTTTCTGCCGGTGGCGCTGGTGCTGGCGGTCTGCCTGGCCGGCACCAGCGCGGTGGACATCGCCCGGTCGAGCACCGGCCTGGTGCACGAGCTGGGCCACCTGGCCGCCGTGGTGCAGGCGGGCCTGCTCTGGGCGTTGGGTCGGGTCAGCGGGGAGCCGTCGCGCCGGCTGCCCACCGCGTTCGCGCAGGGGCGCGGGTGAGGCCGGGTCGCCGAGTGCGGGTCCGGTCGGCGAGCATGATGGTCATGACTGCTGCCGTACGCCGGCCCGTGGCCGTCGCCGACCGTCGATGGGCCGCCCGGGTGGGCGCCGCCGCCGGTCTGCTGGTCGCCCTCGTCGCCCTGCTGCTCGCCCCGGCCACCCCGGCGAGCGCCCACGCCGTGCTGGTCAGCAGCAGCCCGGCGGCCTCGGCGGTGGTGCCGAACGCCCCCGCCGAGGTGGTGCTGACCTTCAGCGAGGGGGTCCGCAAGGTCCCCGGCAAGATCCGGGTGATCGCACCGGACGGCTCCCGGGCCGACCGGGGTGAACCGTCCTTCTCCGGCGCGGTGGTGACCGTCCCGGTCGACCCCTCCGGCGCCCGCGGCACCTACCTGATCAGCTACCGGGTGATCTCCGCCGACAGCCACCCGGTCTCCGGCGCGTTCACCTATTCGGTGGGCGCGCCGTCGCCGCCGCCCGCCGACACCGGTACGGACAACCGCGCCGACCCGGTGGTGGAGACCGCGGTGAAGGTGGCGAAGTACCTCGGCTACGCCGGCCTGCTGTTGCTGGTCGGCCCGGCGCTGGTGCTGGCCGCACTCTGGCCGCGCCGGCTGCCCCGGCGGGGACCGGCCCGGCTGGCCTGGGCGGGGCTGGGCCTGCTGGTCCTGGCCACCCTCGCCGACCTGTGGTTGCAGGTGCCGTACACCGCCGGTGGCGGGCTGTTCGAGGTGACCGGTTCGGGGCTGGGCGACGTGCTGGGCAGCGCCTTCGGCACGGCCCACCTGGTCCGGCTGGGGCTGCTCGCCGCGGCGGCGTTCCTGCTCCGGCCGCTCTTCGCCGGGCCGATCGGCCGCACGGACGGCATCATCCTGGCCATCCTGGGCGGGGCGGCGCTGTTCACCTGGCCGCTCGCCGGCCACCCGGCCGCCTCTCCCGCGCCGGCCGTCTCCGTGGTCGTGGACGCGGTGCACCTGGGCAGCATGGCGGTCTGGCTGGGCGGCCTGGTGATGCTCGCGGTGTTCCTGCTGCCGCGGGCGGACGAACGCGAGCTGGCGGCGATCCTGCCGATCTGGTCACGCTGGGCGGCCCTCGCGGTGGCGGCGCTGCTGCTCGCCGGCACGGTGCAGGGGCTGATCGAGGTGGCCACCCCGAAGGCCCTGGTCGACACCACGTACGGGCGGCTGCTGCTCGCCAAGATCGTGCTGTTCGCGTTGGTGGTCGGGGTGGCCGCGTACTCCCGGGCGTTGGTACGGCGGCGGACCGCGGCGCAGCGTCCGGCGCGGGTGCGCCGGGCGATCTGGGTGGAGCTGGCGATCACCGCGGTGGTGCTTGGCGTCTCGGCGACCCTGGTGCAGACCACCCCGGCCCGGACCGCCGCCACCGACGTGGCCGGTACGACCACCGGCTACTTCTCCACCACCCTGGCCAGCCCGGTCGCCTCGGTTCAGGTGGAGCTGGACCCGGCCGAGCGGGGCAACAATTCCGTACACCTCTACGCGTACACGAAGGACAACCGGCCGCAGCCGGTGCAGGAGTGGAAGGCGACCGCGGCGTTGCCGTCGGCGGGGATCGAGCCGATCGAGATCCCGCTGCTGCCGCTGACCGACAACCACGCGACCGGGGAGATCAACCTCCCGGCCTCGGGGGAGTGGCAGCTGCGGTTCACCGTCCGCACGTCCGACATCGACCAGGCCACGGTGACCGCCACCGTGCCGATCAAGTAACGGAAGGTTCTCACCCAGATGATCCGTCTCCGGCGTCCCGCAACCGCCGCCGCGCTCGCGCTCACCGCCGTCGCCACCGCCGTGTTCGGCCTCGCCGGGCCCGCCTCGGCGCACGTCACGGTCAACCCGAAGGAGGCGACCCAGGGCGGCTACGGCCGCTTCGCGTTCCGGGTGCCGAACGAGAGTGACAAGGCCTCGACCACCAAGGTCGAGGTGGTGCTGCCGGAGAACGCCCCGGTCGGCTCGGTGTCCACCATGCCGGTGCCGGGCTGGACGGTGGCGGTGGAGAAGCGCAAGGTCGACCCGCCGATCGACGTGCACGGCAGCCAGCTCACCGAGGCGGTGTCGAAGCTGACCTGGACGGCCGGCGCGAACGCCGGGGTCAAGCCGGGCGAGTTCCAGGAGTTCCCGGTCTCGATGGGGCCGCTGCCGCAGGTCGACCGGATGGTGTTCAAGGTGCTCCAGACCTACTCGGACGGGAACGTGGCCCGCTGGATCGAGGAGCCGACGCCGGGCGGCGAGGAGCCGGAGAACCCGGCTCCGGTGCTCACCCTGACCGCCGCCTCGCCGTCCGCCGCGCCGAGCGGGAGCGCCGCGGCGGCCGCGCCGGCCGGTGCGGACGACTCCGACGACGACGGTGCCGGCACCGCGTTCGGCGTCGCCGGTCTGGTGGCCGGCCTGGCCGGTCTGATCCTGGGTGGCCTGGCCTTCCTGCGGACCCGACGGGAGCCCACGTCGGGGGCCTGAGCTGCGCCGTTGTCGGTGGCCCGTCGGATCTTCCGGCGGGCCACCGTCCTTTCTGCGGGCCTTCGGGTGCTTGCCGTGGATATCCGGCGATTGTACGGTTCCCATCGGTAAGGTCGGCCGGGTAGTTGGCTACCGAGGGGGACGACGCGAATGCGGTTCGTGCGAACGATCGCCGGCATGCTGCTGTTGACCATGGGAATACCGGCGCTCCTGGCCGGCGGCGGCCTGTGGACCGTCGCCCGGCACGCCGACTCCGACGGCGGCTTCGGCGCCCGCTTCGAGACCGCCCGCACCCCGGGTCAGGCGATCGTGGTCGCCGACGTGGACGACCTGCTGCGCGCCGAGGCGCCGTTCGCCCGGACCGGGCAGGCCCGGCTCCGGCTGACCGCCCGGACCGCCGACGGTCCCGCCTTCCTCGGCCTGGCGCCCAGCGAGGAGGTCCGGCGCTGGCTCGACCCGGTCCCGCACGCCACCGTCCGGCGGGTCGCGCTGGCCCGGGGTCCGCTGCCGGTCCGGCTCGACCCGGCCGGGCCGGCGGCCGCCGGCGCCGTCACCGCCGTCCCGCTCGGCCAGGACTTCTGGGTACGCGAGGGGATCGGTGCGCTGGAGTGGACCCCCGGCGAGCTGTCCGGTCGCTCGCTGAGCCTGGTAGTGATGCGCCCCGACGGCCGGGGCGACCTGGCCCTGGACCTGCGTGCGGAGCTGCGGGCGGGCTGGTTCCCGGCCGCGGCGTGGGGACTGCTGGGCGGCGGCCTCCTGCTGGTGGTGCTGGCCGTGGCGCTGCTGCTGCGCCCGGTCCGCCCGCGCGAGGTGGTCTTCGTGGTCGAACCGGACCAGGTGCCGGTGCTCGCCGGCCGGCTCGGCGTGACCTCGCTCACCGGCCTCGGCGCGCAGAAGACCGCCGAGGGACGACCGCCCATGGCCGACCGGCAACTGGTCTCGGTCGGCTCAGTCCACGCCGGGCGGAATCGGGCCGCGATCGGCCCGGTCCCCAGCCGCCGGCCGGAGACCCTCGCCGACCTGCCGGCGAGCCCGGGTATGACGACGACCTGGTCCTGGCCGCCCGGGCCGGCCGAGGAGACCGCCCGCCCGGTGTCGGTGGACGGCCCGGCCCGGCCGGCGTCGCCGGACGCCCCGCCTACCGACGGTTGAGGGCCGACGGAACGACGGGTGGCCCTCCGCGCTGCCGACGTGGAGGGCCACCGTCACCGGGGGATCGGTGCTACCTGGGAGACACATGAGGTAGTTGAGACCAGATTAACGCCGATAGCGGCCGGTCGGGACATCTGTCCATTTGGTGCAAGTTTCAGGGTGTGGCCGGTGCCCCGGCGGGCCGACGCCGGTGCCGGGTCGGCAGCACGGCCAGGAGCAGCAGGCTGAGCAGCACGTACGCGTTACGGGCGACGAACTCGCCCAGGTTGTCGGTACGCGCCGGAGCGACGCCCCAGTCCTGGAAGGACACCACCCCGTAGATGATCACGAACGCCGTGCCGACAGCGAGGGTGAGCAGCCAGCGGCGATGCCGGGTCCCCTCGGCGGTGCCCCGGTCGGCGTCCAACGCCGCGTCGACCAGCACCACCACCGCCGGGATGAACCAGTACAGGTGGTGGGTCCAGGTGATCGGGCTGACCAGCCCGCCGACCAGCCCGGTCAGGGCGAGGCCGGTGAGCGCGTCACCGGCCCGGGCGGCTCGGGCGGCCCGCCACAGCCCGTACCCGGCGACCACGACGACCAGCAGCAGCCAGGGGAGCTGGCTCGGCTTCTCCGGCGCGGTGATCCGGCTGAGCAGGCCGAACAGCGACTGGTTGCCGGTGTAGTCGGTGCGCCCCACCCGGTCGGTGGCCCAGAGCTCGTGGGTCCAGAACCGCCACGAGTCGGCCGGCGCGACCGCCGCCGCCAACAGGGTGGCCAGCGTCGCGGTCGCGGCGGCCACCGCCGCCGCCCGCCAGCGCCGGGTCGCCAGCAGGTAGAGGATGAAGATGCCCGGGTAGAGCTTGAGCGCCGTCGCCAGCCCCACGCCCACGCCGGCCCAGCGCCGCCCCTGCGGTACGGCGAACAGCAGGTCGGCCAGGATCAGCACCACCAGCAGCATGTTGATCTGGCCGAAGGTGATCGTCTCCCGGGTGCTCTCCACGGCGAAGGCCAGCAGCACGGCGACCGTGAGGCTGAACGGCCGGGGCAGGTCGTGCCGCGCGACGAGCGGGGTCACCAGCCAGCGCGTCGTCACCACCACGCCGATCGCGGTCAGCGCGGTGAACACCGCCACCGTGACGCCGAGCGGGAGCAGGGCGAACGGTCGCAGCAGCAGGGCGCTGATCGGCGGGTAGGTGAAGTAGAGCGCGCCCTGCACCCGGTCCGGCTGGACGTAGTCGTAGAGCGGATGACCGGCCGCCCACCAGTCCATCGCCCGCATGTAGATCTTCAGGTCGAAGAAGTCGTGTACCAGCCCCGGCAGGTACAGCGCCGGCAGCACCGCCGCGAGCGCGACCACCGTGACGAGCCGGCGGACCGTCCGACCGCCCGGGTCGTCCTCGGTGGCGGCGGGCGGTGCGACGGGTTCGGCTGGCACGGGGAAAACCCTAGCGGTCCGTTCCGGCCACCGTGCCGAGGCGCGGGCGGGTGGGCTGCGCGTAGTCTGACCCGGTGGCTGATCTTCTCGTCTGGATCGACTGTGAGATGACCGGGTTGGACCTCGGGCGCGACGCGCTCATCGAGGTCGCCGCGCTCGTCACCGATCCCGACCTCAACGTGCTGGGTGAGGGTGTCGACGTGGTCATCCACGCCGACGAGGCGGCGCTGGACGGGATGCCGGAGATCGTCCGGACCATGCACCGCAAGTCCGGCCTGACCGAGGAGGTCCGGCGGTCCACGGTCAGCCTGGCCGAGGCCGAGGACATGGTGCTCGACTACGTCAGCACGCACGTGAAGGATCCGCGCAGCGCCCCGCTCTGCGGCAACTCGATCGCCACCGACCGCGGCTTCATCGCCCGGGACATGCCGCGTCTCGACGTCCACCTGCACTACCGCATGATCGACGTCTCCTCGATCAAGGAGCTCTGCCGGCGCTGGTACCCGCGGGTGTACTTCGGGCAGCCGCAGAAGGGGCTGGCCCACCGGGCCCTCGCCGACATCCGGGAGAGCATCCGCGAGCTGGAGTACTACCGGCAGACGATCTTCGTACCGCTGCCGGGGCCGGACGTGGAGACCGCCAAGGCCATCGCGGCCAAGCTCTGACCGGGGGGCCGCGCCCGGCGCGGGCGGCGGGGCGGTTCTGGCCGGAGGCTCGGAACCCGGTGGACGCGGCCGGCCGGGTTGTGGCTATTATTAGTCCGCGCCCCGCCCGGGTTCACCGGCGCGGAGAGCATGGTGGCTGTAGCTCAGTTGGCAGAGCACCGGGTTGTGGTCCCGGTTGTCGTGGGTTCAATTCCCATCAGTCACCCAAATCCGGAAGCCCCTCCCTCGGGAGGGGCTTTCGTCGTTCCACCACCTCGTTGCCGTGCGTCCGGAAACGGCGGAACCCCCTCCGGCGGGGGGAGGGGGTTCCGGTTGCTCCTTGCGCGCTCAGGGTGTGCCCGGTCAGGGCGTCGGCTCGGTGCTCGGGTCGCCCCCGGTGCCGGGCTCGGCGCTGGCCTCGTCGCCGGGCTGCGCCGGCGGCTCGTACGGCAGGGCGCTGCCCTTCACGTACTCGTCCCAGCTCAGGTTCCAGTCGGTCCAGCCGTTGCCGTTCTGGAGCTGCCGCTCGGTGCCCTTGACGGTGATCGGGTCGCCCATCCGGGTGTTGGCGAATAGCCAGGCGCCGTCGGCCATCGAGACGTTCACGCAGCCGTGCGAGACGTTCACCGAGCCCTGCTGCCCCTCGGACCAGGGTGCCGCGTGGATGAACTCGCCACCCCAGGTGAGCCGCTGGGCGTAGTCGATCTTCGTGCGGTAGCCGTCATCGGGGCCCAGCTCCTCCATCGTGTCGAAGACCGTCTTGCGGAGCTTCTCGATGACCACCATGGTGCCGCTGGACGACGGGGTGGTCTTCTTGCCCAGGCTGACCAGGATCGTCTTGATCACCTTGCCGTCCTTGGTGACCGTCATCCGCTTGGTGCGGTTGTCGACGGTCATCACGAACGACGGGCCGATCTTGACGTCCACGGCGAGGTCCGAGCGGCCGTACCAGCCGTCGCCCAGGGGCAGGCCACCCGCCTGCACCCGGTACGACACCGTGGTGTTGGCCTGCCAGAACGTCTTCGGCCGGTAGCGGGCCTCGGTGGGGCTGGCCCAGTGCCAGACGCCCTCCTGGACCGGCTTGGCGGTCACCGCCATCCGGCGCTGGACGTCGTCCCGGTAGTCCTGAGGGATGGCCCGGCTGAACCGGACGATCAGCGGCATGGCCACGCCGACCACCTGGTTGTCGGCGAGGAAGCTGCTCACCCGGATCTGCTTGGCGGGCCGGGCCATGGTGGTGAAGGTGCTGGTCGCGGTCGCCGGCTTGCCGTCGTCGCCGGTCGCGGTCACCGTCGCCGTGTACTTCTGGCCGTACTCCAGGGCGCCGTCGGGGAGCCAGTTCTTCCCGTCGGCGGAGAGCTCGCCCTCGACCGCCTTGCCGGCCGAGTCCTTGAGCTCGACGGTGGTCTCCTGAGCGTCCTTCGTGGTGAAGGCGATGCCGGTGGAGGCCGGCACGTCGGCGGCGTCGGCCTGCGGCTCGGTGATGGTGGCGGCCGCCTTCGGCTTGCTCTCCCCACCGCCCTGCCAGCTCGACGGCTTGCCGCCGTCGCTGGTGCACGCGGAGGTCAGGGCCATGGCGGCGGCGAGCACCACCGCCGCGAACCCGCGGCGTCGCCCGCCGCGCCGGGCCCCGCGCCGGATCAGCTCGTCCTGGCTAGCTCGCATGATTCCCTCACAGTCGTGATGCCCGGGTGCCATCGTCCCCTACTGACGCAGGAATTCGGGTACCCGTTCCCGCATGTGAACCGGAACACCCGACCACGATGTAACGATTTTGGTATTGTGCGGCGCTTCGTGAGTGGGGCTCATCTCTGTCGACGGCCGCGGCGCGCGCGTCCATCGTCACGGACCGTTGCCCGACGGGCCTGCCGGGCAACGGCACCGCCGCTCAGAAGGCCGGGCCCGCACCGCCCTTGGGCACCGGGAGGGCGCTGCCCGCGACGAACTCCGACCAGCTCATGCTCCACGCGGTCCAGCCGTTCCCCGGCACCAGCTTCCGCTCGGTGCCGCGGACCGTGATCGGGTCACCGATCAGGGTTCGGCCGAAGAGCCACCTGCCGTTCGCCATGGAGACGTTGACGCAGCCGTGTGAGACGTTCTGCCGGCCCTGCACCCCCTCGGACCAGGGAGCGGAGTGGATGTACTCGCCACCCCAGGTGATCCGCTGGGCGAAGTCGATCTTCGTGACGTACTGGTTGTCCGGGTCCGGCTCGTCCCGG
This sequence comes from Micromonospora sp. RTP1Z1, assembly GCF_033804685.1. Lineage (NCBI taxonomy): Bacteria > Bacillati > Actinomycetota > Actinomycetes > Micromonosporales > Micromonosporaceae > Micromonospora > Micromonospora sp. RTP1Z1. Next base: position 41,053 of record NZ_JAPFQV010000032.1, on the reverse strand, counting down.
GTGTCGAAGACCGTCGACTCCTTCTTCTCCATCACCACCATGGTGCCGCTGGACGAGGGGGTGTCCTTCTTGCCGAGGCTCACCGGCAGGGTGCGGATCAGCGCGCCGTTCTCGTACACGCTCATTTTCTTGCTGGCGTTGTCGACCTTCATCTCGAAGGCGCGGCCGATCTTGGCGGTCGCGGTCCGGTCGACGTTGCCGTAGCGGCCGTTGCTCAACGGGATGCCCGCGAGGGCCAGCCGTACCGAGATCGTGGTGCCCGGCTTCCAGTACGCCGGCGCCCGGTAGTACGCCTGGGTGCCGTTGTAGAGCCAGTGCCACGCGCCCGGCTGCGGCGGGTCGGTGCGGACGAACATCCGCTTCTGCACGGCCGCCCGGTCCTTCTTCGGGATGCCCGGGGAGAACTCGGCCACCACCGGCATGCCGACCCCGTAGGTCTTGCCGTCGAACATGTACAGCCCGGAGCCGATCATCGACTTCGGCTTGGCCATCGTGGTGAAGGTGCTGGTGCCCTCGTGGGTCCGGCCGTCCGTTCCCGTGCCGGAGACGGTCGCGGTGTAGCGGGTGGCGTACTTCAGCGGCGTGGACGGCACCCACGACGAGCCGTCGCGGCGCACCCGACCCTCGACCGCCGCGCCGTTCGCGGCCGTGAGCACGACCTTCGACACCTTCCCGCCGCCCGGGATCTTGGCGCTGATCTCGGTGCTCGCCGGCCGGCCGGCCGCCCCATCGGCCGGACTCACCCCGAGCGCCGGAGCGGCCGGCTGCGGCGAGGGCTCGCCGCTCGCCGTCCCCTCGGCCGCCGAGACGCTGGCGGCCTGGCTGCCGCTGACGAACGCCGGCTTCTTCTGGTCGTCGCCGCACCCCGTCAGTGCCAGCGACGCCGTCAGGACCAGGACGCCCACCATCGCCCCGCTCCGCGCGAACCTGTCCATCCCCACCTCTGTTCTCGCGTGCCTGGCGAACATCGTGCCGCATGAACGCCGTCGCCTCGGTCCCCTCAGTCGGGGCGCTGGGCCCTTTGTGGTGGTTTTTGCCTTAAGCTCGGCCGAAGGGGGGAGCCGGGGATCGGATTGGAACCCGGGTCGGAGGGCATGCTAGTGTTTTCCCCGTTGCCAACGAGCGCCGCTAGCTCAACTGGCAGAGCAGCGGACTCTTAATCCGCGGGTTCGGGGTTCGAGTCCCTGGCGGCGCACCAGCAGTAACACCTCAGGCCCGGTCCTCATGGACCGGGCCTGACCCCTTTTCTCGACCCCAACGTCAGCCATCGAAGAGAAAGCCGAGCTTGTCCACGGACGACCGCTGAGACTGCCGGGTGACCTCAACGTAGATGAGCTTGGTAATGGTCGGGGAACTGTGGTCGAGGATGTCCTGGATCTTCTCGATGGGCACGCCCTGCTCGTAAAGGAGCGTGGCGCAGGAGTGGCGTAGATCATGGAACCTGATCCTGCGTAGGCCTGCTCGGTCCAGGAGCCGGCCAAAGTGACGGTTGAGGTTGCAGGGTTCGATCGGAGTGCCAATGCCGGTGGTGAAGACCAACCCGGAGTCCTTCCAGTCCTTCCCGACGATCTTGCGTTCAGCGCCTTGGGCGACCCGGTGTTGCCGGAGCGCGGTCAGACAGGGAGCCGGCAGGGCGATGATCCGCTCGGACTCGTCGGACTTGACCGGGCCGAAGACGAGATGGCCGCCGAGACGTTGAAGCGTCTGCCGGACGTCAAGGCGACGAGCACACCGGTCGAGGGGCCGCCAGGATGGTCCTGGCTCGCTTCCCTGCGTCATGCAGCCGTCTCCGTCGTTACGCCCTCAGGAGCCAGGAAATGCCCCACGCGATCAGGATCGCGCCGCCGAGGACCCACATCGCGAGGGCGATCCGCTCCGTGTGTCGACCGCGGGGCAGTGTGTGCGGCGCTTGGGCGACTCGTCGGGCCAGCGGACGACAGAAGACCACGCATGCGACGCCGGCAAGGATCGCGAGCACGCCGTTGACCATCTCGTCTCCCTCGATCTAGCGGCGAACCGCCAGCGTGCCCGATACCTGCCCGATCTAGCGGTCAATACCGGCAAACAGCGGCACCCGGCGCGGTCACAAACCTCACCGCTCCATCCGTCGCGGTCGCGGCTGGTCAACCGGTAGGCAAGCTGGCGGTCTCAGGCCATTGCAAGGCACTTCCCAAGCTGACCGTCAATCTCTACGAACTACCGCCCGAGTGGTTCGCGCCACCAGTGTTCGTGGCCGCCGAGCTGGCCGAGCGTGATGTTGCAGTCTCGGCTGTGCAACAGCGCGAGGAACCTGTTGCCCATGAGCAGGTGCTCATACGAGACCTGGGCGATGACGTCGGCGACCGTCCGCGCCCACGACGGATCGGCCTTGAAGGGTTCGTCGAACTCGCGGATGACCAGCGCCCGACCCGTAGCCCCGGTGAAGTCGATGTAGCGCAGGGTGTCACAGAACGCGTCGAGGTTCTTGACTGACCACCCGCAGTAGCGCATCGAAACCTGAGAGAGCAGATGGGCGAGCATAGTGGACCCGGTGCCGCCGCGTGACTGGGCAATCCCGTAGCCCAGGCCTTGGAGTTCGCCCACGACGTGGTCGAGTTGCTTCTCGTCGGAGAACCCCGAGACCGCGCCCTCTTGAAGCAGCTCGTAGTCCCACTGTCGCTCGGTCTCCGCTTCAGTAAAGGCCGCCATGGCAGCACGGTAGCCGTACAGCAGGGAAATACAGCAGGGAAGGGACCCATGCAGCCCAGCCCACGCGAGGCCCTTGACCTGCTTACCAAGCTTTCAGCGACCGCACTGCCGACAATCCATAGCTTCAGGGCCGGGTCGGTGCGCCTACTCCGTCGCCGGTGGAGGTGCTGTCGCGAGGTCACGTGGGGCCGCTGGCGTGCCGAGATCGGTGCGTCCGCGGGCTAATCGGCGCGGTCGAGGGTGAGTTCGCTGTCGGTCGGCTTCGTGCGCCACGCGGCCTGAAGTTGTGAATATCGCTCCATGTCGGTTCGCACCTCGGCCAGGGCGGCACGTCGATGGGGACCGATAGGGGCGAAGTTGAAGCCGGTGTCGTGCTCAGGTAGGGCCTCGATGCCCGTGAGATCAGGCCCGTCGTCAAATCGCATCTCAAGGCTGACCTGCCAGTACTCGGGATCGGCGCAGCGGCCGTCTCGGTCATCAACGCCGACGATGGCCAATTGCCGGGTGAACGCCAGCGACGGGCGGTGGGCGTTCCAGGAGAAGCGGCCCCACTGGACGATGAAGCCGTCAGCGTCAGAGTCGGGGTCTGGATCGACGCCGTCAATCTCCACCTGCAAGAACTCGCTGAAAGCGTGCCAGGCTGCGTCGACGTCGATGACGTCGGCGGTATCAAGATCATGACTTGTCAGGTACTCGCCGAACACCTCGGCGCTTGACCGCCACGGAACGGGCATGGCAGTCATTGTCCAACAGACCCAACGCTGCGCCGGCGTCCTGCGCGTATCTGCCGCGCTGCGTACAAGCCGTCGGGCAGCATGCGTTAGCGCCTTTGCAGTACAACCACGGGAATCTGGCGGGTCGTCTTCCGCGCGTACCCGTCGTAGCCCTTGTACATGTCGGCCATCTGCCGCCACAGGCGCTCGCGGTCCTCGCCGCCGGTCTCGCTGGCCGTGACCAGGTAGGTCTGCCGGGCGATCTGTATGGAGGCGTCCGGCTGCGAGCGCAGATTGAGCCACCAGGCGGGGTTCCTGGCGCGGCCGCCGTTGGACGCGATGATCACCCATCGGTCGCCGTCGGTCTGGTAGATCAACGGTACCGTCCACGACCGCCCCGACTTGCGCCCGGTGGTGGTCAGCAACAGCACCGGTGCGCCGAACATCTTGCCGCCGAGCTTCCCGCCGCTGCGCCGGTACAGCCACACGGCAGTACGCAGAAACCCTCGCGTGAGCGCTCTACCGAATCCGCCAGACCGTTTCGCCATGGTCACTGTCTACCAGACCTGGGTCGGTGAATGCCGGGTGAGGCGCTGTCGGAGCTCGGCGATGATGAGGACGATCCCGAGCACGGTGATGTCTGGCTGTTTGAGAGGTCCTCGGATGGGCGATCGGCGTGTTCGCCGGTGCGCGTGGGCTAGCGGTTCTGGAGGACACGGAGTCGGGAGGAAGCGCCTTCCACCGAACCAGCGTCTCGCGACGGGAGGCCCTCACGCTGCTTCGCCGCATGGCCGACGGGGACCTGGACGCTATCCGTGCAGAACCCTGGCGAGCCGGCTACGGCTCCGACTGATCACCTGGTCGAACGGAAGGAGTCGGAGAGCCAGCCGTAGGCGGTGACTCTGCACTAGGCCCAGCAACGGTCAGCCGCTCAGCCAGATCGAGGCCCGCTTGATGTACGCGAGCTGTGCGGCGAAGGCGACCAGTGCGACCGCCACACCGAGCGCGATCGCCAACGTGGCGGATCCGCTGGCCACTCCGGTCAGCAGGGTCGCGCCCAGCCCGATCAGCAGTGCGTTGACGGCGCCCACCATGGCCGCCGTGGTCAGTAGCAGTTGCCAGCGAGAGGCGCTGCCGCCAACCGCCGCCGCGATCGTCCGCGTGTCGCCCCCGCCGGTCACCGCGTCGGCGAAGAAGTCGTGCTCGCCGGCGAGCTGGCGGTGGTAGTAGGCGCGGATATGCTGGATGCGCTTGAGATTCAGCGAGTTCTCTACCATGTTCTGCACTAGCCGGGCGAAGGTGAGTAGCCCGGTGATTACCAGGGTCGGCAGCACCGCGCCGAGGTACGGCTTGATCAGGTGTCCGCTGCTCGAGACGAAGCCCAGCCCGATCAGCGCGGCGGACAGCAGTGACAGGAACACGGTCGCCCGCCCGACGGACTCGGTGATCGTGGCGCTGCGCGCGGTCTGGAGCACGAAATGCTCGGTGGTCAGGGCGGTGAGCAGCCCCTGCTCGCGCGCGTCCTGGTCCATGCCTTTGCCCCCTCCGGTGCTGGCCGCGCCTCACATTAGGGAGGATAAGGCTCTTCGCCGGGTCAACCCACGCTGACCGAGCCTCTGCTGTTCAGGGCCGGCCATGGTGACGGACGGCAAGGCCAGGCCTCGATGACGGACGGGGCGGCCCGGGACTCGTCGATACGGGCCGCCCCCGGCACATCCTGGAAGTCTAGGAGGCGGCCTCGCGGGACATCGCGGAAATTGGTGTCAACGCCGGCTGAAATTTGACCCCAGCGCCGCAAACGAATCAAAGACTCAGCGCACTAGGACGTGTCCTGCCGATCATGAGCTCTGTAGATCATCCAGGGCAGCGCCGACACCCAACCGGATGCCATAGTGGCGCCATGAAGGCAGACCTGCACAGTTACTTAAAGGGCGGCCGCGACGCGCTGCTGTGGAAGCTCGACGGGCTCAGCGAATACGATATTCGGCGCCCGCTGACCCGGACTGCCACCAACTTGCTCGGTCTGGTGAAACACTCGGCGGCCGGTCAGATCCTCTACTTCGGCGTCGTGTTCGGCCGGCCGTTCGAGCAGGAGCTGCCGTACGTCGGCGACGGAGCGGAGACCAATGCCGACATGTGGGCGACCGCGGATGAGACCCGCGAGGAGATTGTCGACTTGTACCGTCGCGCGATCGCCCACGCCGACGCCACCATTGAAGCCCTTGCGCTGGATGATGTCGGCCGCGTGCCGTGGTGGGGCGATGCAGCGGTCACGTTGCACCACGTCCTGGTCCACGTCATCGCGGACACGCAACGGCACGCCGGCCACGCTGACGTCGTGCGGGAACTCATCGACGGCGCGGCCGGGCTGCTGCCCAGGAACGACAACCTGCCCCCCGCCGACGAGTCATGGTGGCTGGACTACCGCCAGCGAGTGGAGCAGGCCGCCCTCGACGCCAGCAAACGCAGCGACTAGCCGGCCATGCTCGCGAGCGCGGCGCCGCCGCTGCCGAACAGCCCGACCAGCACGATCCGTCGGAACACCACAGGGTCGATGCGGTGGAACAGTCGGTTTCCCAGCCACCAGCCAAGCGGCACCGCGGGGAGCGCCACGAGGGAGATCCGCACCACATCGGCGTGTACCTGACCGGCTAGCAGGAACCCCGTCAGCCCTATCAGACTGGTGCCGGAGAAGGTCGCCGCCAGGGTGGCCCGGAAGGTGCGCGGGTCGTAGCCGAGCGACTGGAACGCTGCGACCAGCGGCGGCCCGTTCGTCCCGGTGGCGGCGGTTAGCACCCCGACGAGGACGCCGATGGCCCCGAGACCGATCCGTCCGGTGCGGATCCGTGCCCCGGACCAGACCAGCGCGGCGCAGCCGAGCACCACGACCGCGATCAGCGCGCTCAGCAGCCGCTCCGGCGCGAGCGCGAGAACCAGCAGGCCGGCCGGCAGGCCGAGCAGGGCGGTGGCGGTGAGTGCCGCCGCGACCCGCCACCGGGCGTGGGCGCGTTCCCGGACGGCCGCGGTGACGGTCAGCCCGATGCCGGTCAGCGCCGACACCACCACGGCGGCGCGCGGGTCGACGGCGACGGCCAGCAACGGCACGGTCACCAGCGCGTACCCGAAGCCGCTGACCGCCTGGGCGAAGGCGCCGAGCAGCACGATGCCGAACGCGCTGAGCAGGATGACCACCCGCTGAGACTGACGCATCGGACGGCGGGCGGACAACCGGCCGGCCCGGAGATCCCCGACACACGGCCAGCGGCCGGCAATGCTAATGAGGTCGGCCGCCCGCGCCCGCGCCGCCGCCGCGTCCGCCCGCGCCTCGGCGGTCGCCACCGTCCGGAGCAGCTCGGCGAGTTCGTGGAGGTCGAACGAGTTCGTAGCGTCAACCATTGGTTGACGTATTCAGGCCGTCAACCTATGGTTGACGCATGACGAATCCCGTGCAGATGAGCAATCCGGTACGCCTCGACGAGCTGATCGAGTCGATCAAGAAGGTGCACAGCGACGCGCTGGACCAACTCAGCGACGCGGTGCTGGTGGGCGACCACCTCGGTGACGTCGCCGACCACCTGATCGGCCACTTCGTCGACCAGGCCCGCCGCTCCGGCGCCTCGTGGACCGACATCGGGCGCAGCATGGGTGTCACCAAGCAGGCGGCCCAGAAGCGTTCCGCCGCCAAGGCGGAGACCGCAGCCGCCCTCGACCCGAACGCCGGCTTCGGCCGCTTCACCGATCGGGCCCGCAACGTGGTGGTGGCCTCCCAGAACGAGGCGCGGGCCGCCGGCAGCCCGGAGATCCGCCCCGAGCACGTCGCCCTCGGGCTGCTCGCCGAGCCGGACGGGCTCGCCGCCCGGCTGATCGCGGTGCGGGGCGTACCGCTGGAGCGGCTGCGGGAGGTCGTCACCGCGACCTTCCCGGCGCCGGCCGACCAGGTCCCCGAGTTGATCCCCTACGACGCGCGCGCCAAGAAGGTGCTCGAGCTGACCTTCCGGGAGGCGCTGCGACTCGGCCACAACTACGTCGGCACCGAGCACATCCTGCTCGCCCTGCTGGAGGAGGAGGCCGGTGAGGGCGTCCTCACCGGCCTCGGCCTGGAGAAGTCGGACATGGAGGCGGCCGTGACCGGCGCCCTCGCCGAGGTCGCGCGGCGCCGGTCCTGACGTTCCGCCCGCTCGGGTGCGCCGGGCGCGCACCCGGGGGCGGGCGGCGCGGAATCAGTCGGCGGTGGGAAAGCCGTAGCGGGCAGCGTGCTCCGGGTCGGCCGGGTCGATTTGACGGATGCCGGCGTCGGCGAGGCGCTTGTTCACCTCGTCGAGCCGGTCGCGCACCAGCCGGGCCTCCTCCTCGGTGACCCGGCCGCGGTGCGGCCTGCCGGCGTGCTCGATGGTGCCGTAGTCGACCTTCTCCGCGCTCTTGCGCGCCTTCGGTGGTCTCACCCGCACGGCCGTCCGCAGCAGCTGGGCCATCGGCACGTCGGTGGCCATCGCGTCGAACTCGCTGGCGGTCAGCACCACCCGGCGTGGCTCGCCGCCGCCGTGCCGGTCGTGGATCTCCACCACCGCCACGTCCAGCGCGGCGTCGTCGATGCTCTCCACCTCGACCGGGGTGGCGTCCAGTTGCACGGGGCCGGCGACCAGGTCAGGGTGCTCCAGCACGACGACGCGGACCACCTCGTCGTCCGGCTGCAGAGCCGTGCCGCTGAAGTCGGAGACGTGGATCGTCTTCTTGCCCATGCGCGGAGCTTCTCCTGTCGTAGGCCGAGTTTCGGACCAGGAGACGCTAACCGACAGGTGTGCGAAAGGCCCGGCCGGAGGGCCCGGGTGTGTCGTCGCTTTCCTCCGCTTTCGGGTCAGCGGGCGCTGAGGCCGCGCCGGGTGGCGGTGGGTGGCAGTGCGTTCAGCTCGGCCCAGGAGAGCGGGGCGTCCCTCCGGGCCTCCCGGTACCGCGGTTGCGCGGGGAACCGCCCGGCGGCGTCGGCCGCCCGCCAGCTCCGCTCGGTGTCCTGCTGGTACCGGTCATTCGGCTGATTCGGCATGACCATTACCGTCCCAGAGAAAGTTGTACATGTATGGAAATAGATATGACGCTCGATCGATGCGTCAGGTTCCCGCGGCCGGCAACCGGACCACGAACCGGCAGCCATCGGTGATGTTCTGTACGTCTACCCGCCCGCCGTGCGCCTCAATCAGCCCGCGCACGATCGCCAGTCCCAGCCCGCCCGACCCCTCCCCGCCGCCGTTGCCCGGGCGCGGGGTCCGCGCCGGCTCCCCCCGGAACGCCACGTCGAAGAGGCGGGGCAGGTCGGACTCGGGGATGCCGCCGCAGGTGTCCGCCACCGCCAGCCAGGCGGTGTCCGCGTCCCGCCCGGCGTCCACCCGGACCGTGCCGTCCTCCGGCGTGTAGCGGACCGCGTTCAGCAGCAGGTTGCCGACCACCCGGGCCAGCTCCGGCTCGCTGGCGGTCACCGTCGGCCAGCCCGACTGGGCGGCGACCAGCCGGATCCGGCGGGCCGCTGCCAGCGGGGCGGTGCTGGCCAGCGCGTCGGAGACCAGGTCGCCCAGCGGCACTGCCGACATCGACAGCCGCAGGGCGCCCGCGTTGATCCGGGACAGCTCGAACAGGTCGTCGACCAGCCGGGTCATCCGATCGGTCTCCACCCGGATCCGGCGGTGGTACTCGTCGACGGTTTCCGGGTCACGGACCACCCGGTCCTCCAGCGCCTCGGCCATCGCGCGCAGCCCCGCGAGGGGGGTACGCAGGTCGTGCGAGACCCAGGCGACCAGGTCGCGGCGGCCCTTCTCGATCCGCCGCTCCCGCTCCCGCGCCTGGTCCGCCCAGACCGCCGCCGCGGCCAGCCGCCGGCCGAAGAGCCAGCCGACCACGAGGCTCACCACGGCCGCGGCGGAGACGGTGATCAGCACCACCTCCAGGTCGTGCGGGGAGAGGAACATGGCCTCCGCGATCACCGCCACCCCGGCCACCACCGCGGAGACGGTCATGGCCAGCAGCACGACGATGTGCACCAGGATCGAGCGTCCGCGCAGCAGCCGCAGGGCGACCGCCCCGACCAGCCCGACGCAGAGCGCCGCGGCGAGCGCCGCGCCGAAGATCAGCGCCAGGTCACGCATCGGCCGGCTCGTACCGGTAGCCGACGCCCCAGACGGTGACGATCCGTCGGGGATTCGCCGGGTCGGCCTCGATCTTCTCCCGCAGCCGCCGCACGTGGACCGTGACGGTGGACTGGTCGCCGAAGCTCCAGCCCCAGACCCGGTCCAGCAGTTCGGGCCGGCGGAACGCCCGCGCGGGATGCCGCATCAGGTGGGCCAGCAGGTCGAACTCGCGCAGCGTGAGAGTCAACTCCCGGCCGTGCAGCCGGGCCACCCGGGGGCCGGTCTGCACCTCCAGGCCGTCGTCGGTCAGCACCTCCGGCGGCGCGCCGACCGGCTCCCGGCCGGCCCGGCGCAGCACCGAGCGCACCCGCAGCACCAGCTCGCGCGGGGAGAACGGCTTGCTCAGGTAGTCGTCCGCGCCCAGTTGCAGGCCGAGGATCCGGTCAGCCTCGTCGCCGCGTGCGGTCAGCATGACGATGGGTACGCCGTCCGGCCGTTCCCGCAGCCGGCGGCAGACCTCCAGCCCGTCCAGCACGGGCAGCATCAGGTCCAGCACCACCAGGCGCGGTGGCTGCCGCGCCACGGCGGCCAGCGCGGCGGCCCCGTCACCGACGTGGTCGACCTGGTAGCCGGCGTGCTCCAGGTACCGGCAGACCACGTCGCTGACCGTCTGGTCGTCGTCGACCACCAGCACCCGCTGCGTCACCGGCGTACCTCCCAGTCGTACGGCCAGCGTATCGACGGGTGGGTTGGTTGATTCATTGCGAGGTTCTTACGGGCGCCCTTGCCTGTCGCTCGGGGCTCGCGCACAGGGTCAGGACACCGTCCAGAGCAGGTGGTTGACCGCCAGCGCGGTGGCCGCCTGCCCGCTCAGCCACCACCGCCGGTCGCCGGCCGGGAGCCGGACGACGGCGACCGGCAGCCAGACCGCGAAGGGCAGCCAGATCCGTTCCACCTCGGCCTTGGACAGCCCGGACGCGTCGGCGGCGGCCACGGTCAGCGCGGCCACCACCGGCAGCCAGACGGCAGGTCCGGCCATGCCGAGCGGCCTCGCCGCCGGCCCGGCCGTTGCCGTCCGGCGCGGGCCGGCCCCCACGGCGACCTGGGTGCGACCGCCGGTCCGGGCGGCGATCCGGGCGCGGGCGCCGGCCAGCGCCGGGCGGAGGGCCCGGGCCAGGGCCGGGCCGGCCACCGGGCCAGCGCTGAGCAGCAGTGCGGCCAGGTTCGCCCACACCCAGTAGCCGTACGGGCGGTCCGCCGCCCAGCCCTGGTAGTAGCGGCGTACGACCAGGTGGTAGCCGTCCAGCCACCAGAAGCCGTACCTGACGAACACGGTGGTCACCACGGCCACGCCCAGCCCGGCGGTGAGCAGCGCGCGGACCCGGTCGGCGGCCCGCAGCACCAGCACGGTCAGCGCCAGCAGCCCGGCCAGCGCCAGCCCGTACGACAGGTGCAGGGCGACGCCGAGGAGCAGCCCGCCCAGCCCGGGCGCCCAGCGTCCCGGGCGGGCCAGCAGGGCGAGCCCGGCGGCCACTACGGCGGCGAAGATCCCGTCGGCGGAGGCACCCACCCAGACCGCGCCGGGCAGCAGCACCAGGAACGGCAGCACCGCGCGGGCGGCCGGTTCGTCCCCGAGCGCCCGCAGCGTCACCGGCACCGAGACGCTGACCGTCGCCCCGATCAGGACGCAGGTCAGCGCCGCTGCCGTCCCGCCGCCGAGGCCGATCCGGTCCAGCCCGACGAACACCAGCAGTGCGCCCGGCGGGTGCCCGGCGGTGTGGGTGGACCAGGAGTCCGGCCGGAAGTCGAGGATCCGCTCGGTGAAGCCGGCCAGCATGGCGGGTACGTCCCGCACCCGGGGCACCTCGTGCAGGTACTCCGCCTGCACGGTGAGTCGCTCGGTCAGCCCGGCCCGCCAGCCGTCCACCAGCGCCAACGACCACGTCCACGCCACCGTGGCGAGCCAGCCGGCGGCCAGCAGCCGGGGCCAGGGGAGCCGCCGGGCGAGGTCGGGGCCGCGCGCCACCACGCCGGCGGCGACCAGCACCGCCGGGACGCTGCCCCAGCCGACATGCGGTCGCCAGGTGGCGTAGAGCGGCGCGGCCTCGGCGTGCAGCCCGGCGTCGTGGTGGTTGAGCACGGCGCCGACCGCCACCGCGGCGGCCAGCAGCGCCGCCTCGACGGCGAGGACTGTCAGGTCGCGGCGGCGGCCGGTGGGGAGGTGGGGGGTCATGGTGACCGCCGAGGCTATGGCCGGCCGCCGCGGTCCGGAAGCACTTCGAGGGGGACGTCAGCGACTCGTAAGGAACCGTTGCGGCGTAAGGGTTCCGTAACCGTGACGGTGGCCCGGAGCAGCGCCGGGGCGGCCTAGCGTCCTCGGCATGGAGACAGAGGTCGACGTGGTACTGCCGTGTCTGGACGAGGCGGCCGCCCTGCCCGGTGTGCTCGCCGGGCTGCCGCCCGGATACCGCGCCGTCGTGGTGGACAACGGCTCCACCGACGGCTCGCCCGAGGTGGCCGCCGCGCACGGCGCCAGGGTGGTGCACGAACTGCGGCGCGGCTACGGGGCTGCCGTCCACACCGGACTGCTCGCCGCCCGTACCGAGCTGGTCTGCGTGCTGGACTCGGACGGCTCGTTCGACCCGGGGGAGCTGCCGAGGCTGGCCGGGCCAGTGCTGGCGGGCCGGGCCGACCTGGTCGCCGGACGCCGCCGGCCGGTCACCCGTACCGCCTGGCCCTGGCACGCCCGCGCCGGCAACGCCCTGCTCGCCGCCGGGCTGCGCCGCCGGGGCGTACCGGTGCACGACCTGAGCCCGATCCGGGTGGCCCGCCGGGCGGCGCTGCTGGAGCTCGGCGTCGCGGATCGCGCCTTCGGCTACCCGCTGGAGCTGCTGCTCCGCGCGGCCGCCGCCGGGTGGCGGATCGTCGAGCTGGAGGTGGCGTACGCGCCGCGGGCGGCCGGCACCCGGTCGAAGGTGTCCGGCTCGGTCCGGGGCACCGCCCGCGCGGTGCGCGACATGACGGCGGTGCTGCGGGCCGGGGTCGCACCGGTGAGCGCGAGGAGCGCAGCGGAGCGGAGCCCCGCAGTCGCGAACGAAGGACGGCTCCGGTGAGCGCGCGGAGTGCCCCCGCAGTCGCGAGCGAAGGCTGGCGCCTGTGACGGTGCTGCTGGTGCTGGCGAAGGCGCCCGTGCCGGGCCGGGTGAAGACCCGGCTCTGCCCGCCGCTCGACCCCGACCGGGCCGCGGCGGTCGCCGCCGCCGCGCTGCTGGACACCCTGGACGCGGTCCGGGCGGTGCCCGGCGTGGTGCCGGTGCTGGCCCACGCCGGCTCCCTCGACCGGGCGGTACGGGGCACGGAGATCCGAGCGGCCCTGGCCGGCTGGACGCTGCTGCCCCAGCGCGGCCAGGGCCTCGACGACCGGCTGGCCGCCGCGCACGCCGACGCCGCGGCGGCGTTCCCCGGCCGACCGGTGCTCCAGCTGGGCATGGACACCCCGCGGGCCGGCGCGGACCTGCTCGGCACGGCCGTGGCGGCGCTGGCCGGGACGGACGCGGTGCTCGGGCCGGCCCCCGACGGCGGTTGGTGGGCGCTGGGGCTGCGCGATCCGGCGGCGGCGGCCGTGTTGCGGGCCGTGCCGATGTCCACCTCGGCGACCGGACGGTCGACCCGGGCCGCGCTGGCGGACCGCGGCCTGCGGGTCGACGCCCTGCCGGAGCTCTCCGACGTGGACGAGTGGCCGACGGCCCGGGCCGTCGCCGCCGCCGCGCCGGCCGGCCGCTTCGCCGCGGCGGTACGGGCGATCGAGGCTGGGCCGGCCGGTCGCTTCCCCGGGTCGCTGCGGGACTTCGCGGGCCGGTGGGCCGGCCCAGCGGTCCCGCCGGCCAGCCAGGAACCGGTGACGGCACGCCCGGGCGCGGCACGCCCGGTCGGCGGTGCCCGGTGAGCAGGCCCGCGGTGCTCGCCGGGGGCTTCGAGGCCGCGCTGGCCGACCCCGTCGACCGCCCCGCCGACGAGGACGCGCACTGGCTGGTGCTCGGCGACGGGGTGCGGGTGCCGCTGCCGGTTCGCCGGTGGCACGGGCCGCCCGAGCCGGCCCTGGCCGAGGTGGTGCGGCGGTGCACCGGACCGACCATCGACCTGGGCTGCGGGCCCGGCCGGCTCACCGCGGCGCTGGCCGAGCGGGGGCTGGTCGCCCTCGGCGTGGACGTCTCGGCGGTCGCCGTCCGGCTGGCCCGGGGCCGCGGCGCGGCGGCCCTGCGGCGGGACGTCCTCGCCCCGCTGCCCGGTGAGGGGCGGTGGGCGCACGCCCTGCTCGTCGACGGCACCATCGGCATCGGCGGCGACCCGGTACGCCTGCTGCGCCGTTGCGCCGGCCTGCTGCGCCCCGGTGGCACCGCCCTGGTCGAGCTGGCCCCGCCGGGTGCGGGCCTGTGGCGGGGGCGGGCGTACGTCACTTCGGGCGGGCGCGCCGGCGACGACGAGCGGGGGCCGGCGTTCCGCTGGGCCCGGGTGGGGGTGGAACTGGCCGAGCCGTTGGCGTCCGCCGCCGGCTTCCGGGTCTCCGTGGTGCTGCCGCTCGACCGCCGCTGGTTCGTCGAACTGGTCCACCGGTAGGCCGTGTGGGGTGGGGCGGCCCGGTGACCGTCCGGGGCGGTCGCGATCCGGACGCCCGGGCAGCTCGCCCGGCGTACCATGATCGTCGGCGCGGCGGACGGTCCGGCGGGTGAGGAGGTGGCCCGGTGCTCGACCGGCGGTTGTTCCTGCACCTGGCCACCTGGCTGGGGCAGTGGCCGGCCGGTCCGGGCCTGCACGTGGTCCGCTCGCACCGCCGCGCGCGCCCGGCCTGGGACGGCCGGCTGCGGCCGGCCATCGCGGTCGCCGCGCCCGACTGCGCTCTGCTCTCCGTACCGCCCGACCGGGCCGAGGCGGTCCGGGCCCTGACCGACGGGTGCTCGCTGGCGGAACTGATGCCGGGCCTGCCGGCGGCGGTGGGGCTGCCGGACTGGCCCACCCACGGGGGCGCCTTCCGGTGGAGTCTCGCCCCGGCGCCGCTGCCCGACGTCGGCGAGTGGTCCCCGCCGACCGGGCCGGGGCTGCCGCCCTGGCTGCGCCTGTTCGACCGGGAGGTGCTGCTGGTGCGGGACGCCGACGGGCGATACCTCGCCGGCGCGGGGATCAAGCGGCACGACGCGTACGGGCACGAGCTGGCCGTGGGCACCACGCCGGCCGCCCGGGGCCGGGGACTGGCCGGGCGGCTGGTCGCCCAGGCGGCCCGGCGGGTGCTCGACGAGGGCGCCGTCCCCACCTACCTGCACGGCTTCGACAACGCCGGGTCCGCCCGGGTGGCCGAGGCGGCCGGCTTCCCGGACCGCGGCTGGACGTCGTACGGGGTCTTCCCGAGCTGACCGTCGCCCGTTTTACCGGCCGGGGAGCCTGGGTGGGGGCCCCGGCATGGTGGGCAAGGTGCGTGCGGCGCGTTTTCAGTGTCCGGTAGTGGACTTGACCTGCGAATTCTTCGGCGAGCGGGCCTCTGCGGTCAGGGACGCAGAGTGCGCATCAGGTCGAGCGCCTGGCGGGTCACCGGGCGCAGCACCCGCAGCCGGGACAGCCCGACCAGCCGGTCGACCAGCGGCACCGCCCCGTCGATCAGCTTCCGGGTGCGGACCTGGTCCGGGGAGCGGTCGTGCACCCAGTAGAGCACCACTCCCATGTACGCGAGCCAGAGCAGCTCGGGCAACGCCGGCCGCAGCTCCGCGTCCACCCGGGCGGTGGACCCCTCCAGCACCTCACGGAACAGCGCGATGGACGCCTCGCGGGGGGCGGAGGACTCGGCGGAGAACGGGCTCATCGGCGAGGTGGGCTCGGCCGCCGTCTTGAAGAAGCTCGCGGCGAACGAGTGGTACGGCGTGAGCACGTCCACGCCGGCGTGCAGCACCCCGGCCAGCCGCGCGGCGAACTCGCGTTCCCGGGCGAGCACCGGCGCCGCCGCCGCCCGGTGCTCGGTCTGGGTGTCCGCGTAGAACTCCTGGATCAGGTGGTCCTTGGAGCCGAAGTAGTAGTAGGCGTTGCCCACCGCCACGCCCGCCTCCTGGGCGATCGCGCGCATCGTGGTCCGGGCGTAGCCGCGCTCCCGGAACAGCCGCATCGCCGTGTCCAGGATCAGCTGCCGGGTCTGCTCACCCCGGGCGGTCGCCGGTTCGCCGGTGGTCGGGCCACCCGCACCGGTCGTCGGGGCAGTCTGCTCGGTCATCATCGCCACCGTATCCCGGGTCCGGCCATGGTTCCCGGACCAGCTCGCGTACCGACGAGGCGGTCGCCACCACTCGCCGGGCCAGCGGCAGCAGGTGGGGGCGGGCCAGCCGTTCGGCGGTGGTGCGGTGGTCGGCCAGCGCCCAGAGACAGGCGAACCAGGCGCCGTCCCCGGCGTACACCGCGCCGGTGTCGGCGACGACGGTCAGATCCCGCAGGGTCGCGTCGTGGTCGAGGCCGGGGAACCGCCGCCGGGCCTCGACCGAGCCGGCCGGCACGAACTCCAGGGGTACGAGCTGCGGACGCGACGCCAGCCACCGCCGGGCCGCCCGGCACAGCGGGCAGCCGGCGTCGTAGAGGACGGTGAACCCGCGGACCCCACCGGCCCCGTGCCCGGTGGGGTCCGACGGTGTCACGCCCGCCCCGCCGCCCGGCGGGAGGCTCATCGCGGCGGCGGGGGCGGCGTCGGGCCGCCGGTCGCGGGCCCCGACATCGCGGGGCCGGCCATCGCCGGACCCAGCGGCCCGGAGCCGGGCTGCACCGGCAGGTGACCCACCGGCGCGATCGGCGGGTGCGGGGCGAGCTGCCGCAACCGGCTGCGGCGGTACCGGCCGAGCGCGAAGACGTTGAAGAAGTGCAGCAGGCCGAGGACCAGCAGCACCCAGCCGACCTTCCTGGAGAGTGCCTCCAGGGCCTGGCTCGTGGTGGCCACCGGCTCGGAGTCCTTCATTCCGACCGTGACGTAGCCGAGATTGAGCAGGTAGAAGCCCACCACGAGGAGGTTGTTGACCGCGCCGGCCAGCCGCTGGTCGGCGAAGACCTCCTCCAGGAAGACCAGCCCGTTGCGGGCGAGCGCCCGGGCCACCCACACGGTCAGGCCGATGCTGACCGCCAGGTAGGCCAGGTACATCCAGACCTTGACGTCCATCTCGCCGCCCTTCTTGAACGCGTTCAAATTGAAGTCCGGCTCAGCATAGGGAAGAACTTGAACATGTTCAAGAAGGCCCGCTGCGGCCGGTCCGTGGTGGGGTCGGGCCTTGCCCGGTATCGTCGCCTCGGCGCCGGTCGGCGGTCGCGGAGTCGGGTCTCTCACTGAGGCGGGTCATGCAGGTCGGAACGCGGGAAACGGGGCCCGGCCGCGTGGTCCTCACCCCGGTCGGCGAGATCGACATGGTCAGCGTCCCGGCGCTCGAACAGGCGGTGGACGCGCTCCTCGACCAGCGTCGGGTGGTGGAGATCGTGATCGATCTGGCCGACGTTCCGTTCCTCGACTCGACCGGGGTGGCCACTCTGCTGCACGGCGCGGCCGAGGCGGTCGGCCGCGGCGCGACCCTACGGGTGGCCAACCCGCAGCCGGTGGTGGCCCGGGTCCTCCGGATCACCGCCGTCGACGCGCTGCTCGGCTGGTCCGGCGACTCCTCCGCCGAGCCCGGCGGGGGTCGCCTCGACTGACCCGTCGTGGTGCCGGTCGGGCCAGGCGACCCCCCCGCCGTCCGGGTCCGGCCCGGCGGCCACCGCGCCGCCGGCCGGCCGGCTCAGTGGGCGAGGCCGAGCACCTGGGCGGCAGCCCGGCCGTTGGCGTGGCTGGCGCCGTACGTGGTGACGAACGCCCGGGCGCCGGCCGGCCGCCAGCTGCCCGGCCAGCCCATCTCCACCACCGTGACCGGGTGCGTGGCGGCCAGCGCGTCGACCAGTTCCGGGCCGCCCGGGAGCCGATGCAGGTGGCGGCCGACCAGCACGATCGGCCGGGCCCCGGCGAGCCGGCGCAGCGCCTCCGGTTCGGTCTCGCCGGCCACCACGCGGATCTCCTCGGCGTCGGCGAGGTGCGGGCCCAGCCCCCACGGCACCCGGCCCTCGGCGATCGTGGAGTCGGCGTGCACCTGCACCACGAGCGGCTTGGCCAGGTCGGTGACGTCGCCCTCGACGCGTACCGCCCGGAGCGCCGCGGCGTATCCGAGCCCGTCGACGCCCGGCGTCGGCGTGCCGGGGTCGCCGGTCCAGGCGGCCAGGTCCGCGGCGCGGCCGGCTGCCTGCTCGACCCGGCCCCGGTCCAGCCGGCCGTCGGCGAGGGCCTCGACGATCTCGGCCGCCACCCGCTCGACCAGTTCGGCGTCGACCTTCGCGCCGATGCAGAGCAGGTCGGCCCCGGCGGCCAGGGCGCGGACGGCGGCCGGGCCGACGCCGCCGGCGGCCAGCGCTGCGCCCTTCATCTCCAGCGCGTCGGTGATCACGGTGCCGGTGAAGCCGTACTCCCGGCGCAGCAGGTCGACCAGGACCGCCCGGCTGAAGGTGGCCGGGCCGTCGCCGGTCAACGCGGGCACCCGGATGTGCGCGGTCATCACCGCGCGGACGCCGGCGTCGATGACGGCCGTGAACGGCGGCAGGTCCCGCTGGCGCAGCAGGGCCGGCGGGACGTCGACGGTGGGCAGTTCGTGGTGGGAGTCGGCGACGGTCGCGCCGTGGCCCGGGAAGTGCTTGGCGCAGGCGGCCACCCCGGCCGACTGGAGGCCGGACACCGCGGCGGCCGAGTGGGCGGCCACCCGGGCCGGGTCGGCGCCGAACGAGCGGGTGCCGATGACCGGGTTGTCGTCCGCGGTGTTGACGTCGACCGTGGGGGCGAGGTCGACGGTGATGCCGAGGGCGGCCAGCTCCGCGCCGATCGCCGAGTAGACCTGGCGGGTCAGCACCACGTCGTCGACCGCGCCGAGCGCGGCGTTGCCCGGGTACGGGCTGCCGGTGGCGTGGGCCAGCCGGGTGACGTCGCCGCCCTCCTCGTCGATCGCGACGATGGCGTCCGGCCGGCCGGCCCGCAGCGCGGCGGTGCCCGCCGCCACCTGGCCCGGGTCGTGGATGTTGGTGCCGAACAGGGTGTGTCCGGCGAGTCCCTCGGCGAGCAGGTCCACCGCCCAGTCGGGCGGGACCGGCCCCGGGTACGCGGCGAGCAGGGTGCCCAGCGCGAGCCGGCGAAGTCCTGGATCCAACCCCACGTGTTACCCCTTTCGGTGCCGGACGGCACGAGTGTCGCACCGGAGCGGCCGTCCCGGACGGCGTCGCTGCCGGGTCGTCCGAAGACTCCGGATCCGGGTGGCCGATACGCTGACGGGCACCCATCTGCAGGTCTTTAGTAGTTAGCAAAGTTTGCTGAAAATAAGAGGACGTGGCATGAGTGCGACCCGGCTGCCCGGCACCCCCCGCCTGTTGCGGGCGCTCAACGACCGCGCGGCGCTGGAGCTGCTCCTCGAACGCGGCCCCCTCACCCGGGCCCGGATCGGCGAGCTGACCGGGCTCTCCAAGGTCACCGCCTCCCAGCTGGTGGAGCGGCTGGAGGAGCGGGGTCTGGTCGCCCGGGTCGGCGAGCAGGCCGGCGGGCGGGGCCCGAACGCCCAGCTCTACGCGGTCCGGCCGGGCAGCGCCCACGTGGTCGGCGTGGACGTCGACGCGGACCGGGTGGTGGCGGCCTGCGCCGACATCACCGGCGCGGTGATCGGCCGGGTCGAGCAGTCCACGAAGGACACGGACGACCCGGTGGGCGTGGTGCACAACGCGGTGGTGCAGGCGGCGAGCAGCGCCGGCGCGGAGCTGTCCAGCGTACGGCGGATCGTGCTCGGCACTCCCGGCCTGGTCGATCCCGGCACGGGGGACATCACCTTCGCGTTCAACCTGCCGCGCTGGCACAGCGGCCTGCTCGCCGCGCTCCGCGAGGACCTGCACACCCCGGTGGTCTTCGAGAACGACGTCAACCTCGCCGCCGTCGCCGAGGCGCAGTCCGGCGCCGCGCAGGGGGTGTCGGACTTCGTGCTGGTCTGGGTGGGGGCGGGCGTCGGCCTGGCGATCGTGCTCGGTGGCCGGCTGCACCACGGCAGCAGCGGTGCGGCCGGCGAGATCGGCTACCTGCCGGTCCCCGGGGCGCCGATCCCGCGGGACGTCTCCAAGCGGGCCAAGCCGGCGTTCCAGCAGCTCGCCGGCGCCGACGCGGTCCGCGCGGTGGCCGCCGAGCACGGCTTCGTCGCCGACGCCGCGGCCGACGCGGTGCGCGCCGCCATCGCGGCCGGCCCGGCGGGCGGCCCGGTGCTCGACGAGCTGGCCCGCCGGCTTGCCCTCGGGGTGGCGAGCACCTGCGTGGTGCTCGACCCGCCGCTGGTGGTGCTCGCCGGCGAGGTGGGCCAGGCCGGCGGGGCGGCACTGGCCGAGCGGGTGCAGCAGGAGGTCGCCGCGATCACGCTGGTCCGTCCCCGGGTGGTGCCCACGGGCCTCACCGAGGAGCCGATCCTGCGGGGTGCGCTGCGGACCGCGCTGGACGCGGTCCGCGACGAGGTGTTCGGCTCGACGGTCGGCTGACCGGCCGGCGGGCCCGCCGGCCGGTGCCGTCGTCGGGGGCGCCGCCATGTGAAGGAATTCTTCACCAGATAGCGCATGCCTGCAAGGAGTTGCCGCGCACGGCGAGCGGCCCCCGCCGCCGCCCGGAGGGCGGGAGCGGGGACCGACCGCGCGGTCAGATCAGGTCGCGGCGGCGGAACGCGGCGAAGGCGGCCACCACCAGCGCCACCGTCAGACCGAGCAGCACCGCCAGCCCCGGCGCCCAGCTCAGGGTGTACATGTTGTCGCAGAAGCCGCTCGTGTCGCCCAGGCACGCGCGGCTGTCCCAGAAGCGGGCCTCCCCGGTGAGCCAGGCGCCCACATAGCTGGAGAGCATCCACTGGTCCGGCCGGGCCGCCCCGACGATCTGCAGCACCAGCCGGGCGCCCAGCTCCCACACCACCAGGTACGCGGCCACGGTGCCCAGCGCCGCCGACGTGTGCCGGCCCAGCGTGGCGATCGCGAAGCCCAGCGCGGCGGCCAGCAGCACCAGCACCAGCCCCCGCCCGTACGTCCCGCCCAACGACCGCCAGAACTCGCCGTCCAGCCGCCCCGGCAACCCGGCGGTCTGCCCGATCAGCCAGAACACGGCCAGGTACGCCGCCGACGCCGCCGCCGAGAGCACCAGCAACCCGCCGAGCAGGGTCCCCAGCTTCGCGCCGAGCACCGCCCACCGGCGGGGCCGCCAGAGCAGCAGGTTCACCACCCCGCCGGAGTTCAGATCGGCGCCGATGTACGACGCCCCGACCAGGAAGCCGAAGAGCATCAGGAAGGCGACGAGGAAGTAGAGCAGCGGACGGGCCTGGTTGGCGAAGGTGAAGACGCCGCTGAGGAAGTCCGCCGCCACCGGCACCCTCTCCATCCGGACCGGGTCGATCTCGCTGCAGTCCCCGGGGACGTAGTCGTTCACGTCCGGCGCGAGCGTCCCCGCCTTGATCCTCAGGCACCGGTCGTGCGCCGCCTCCATGCTGCTCCGCTGCTCGGCGGCCTGGGCCTGGGCCCGGCTCATCTCGTCCGCGGTCGGCCGGTGCGACCCGGCGAGCGTGGTCGCCGCGGTGACCGCGAACGCGGCCAGCAGCAGCACCACCATCAACTGCACGAAGCGGCGCGCCGACAGCCGCTCCAACTCGGCACGGACCAGGTTCATGCCCCCACCTCCCGGTTCTCACGCGCGTCGAGGTCGATCACCACGTCGTCCGGCCCGGCGTCCGGCCGGACCGAGCCGTCCACCTGCCGGGGCACCACCGGGTGCGGCATCGTCCCGGTCAGCTCCAGGAAGACGCTCTCCAGGTCCGGCCGGAGCGGGACCAGCTCGCGTACCCAGAGGCCCTCCTCGCCCAGCGTGCGGCTGATCAGCTCCGGCTCCTCCACCCCGGCGACCACCAGGTGGTCGGGGTGCGCGGTGACCGCCAGCCCGAGCGTCCGCAGCAGCTCCGCGGCCCGCTCCGGCTCGGCCACCCGGACCTGCCACTCGTGCTGGTCGAAGCCCGCGAGCACCTCGTCCACCCGCCCGGCCGCCACCCGGCGGCCCCGGCTGATGATCGTCACGTGGTCACAGATCAGCTGGATCTCGGCCAGGATGTGGCTGGAGAGCAGCACTGTCACGCCGGCCGCCGAGAGCGACCGCATCAGGTCCCGCATCTCCCGGATCCCCGCCGGGTCCAGCCCGTTCGCCGGCTCGTCGAGGATCAGCAACTCCGGGCTCTTCAGCAACGCCGACGCCACCGCCAGCCGCTGCTTCATGCCCAGCGAATAGCCCTTGACCCGCTCGTCGCCCCGATCACTCAGGCCGACCTGCTCCAGCACCTCGTCCACCCGGCTGGTCGGCACGCCCCCGGCCACGGCGAGCAGCCGCAGCGTCCGGCGCGCCGTGAAGTTGCCGAAGAACTGCGGGCTCTCCACGATCGCACCCACCCGACCGGAGACCTCGGGCAGCCGCTCCGGCGAGCGGGCCCCGAGCACGCTCATCCGGCCGCCGTCCGCCCGCACCAGCCCCAGCAGGGCGCGCAGCGTCGTGGTCTTGCCCGAACCGTTCGGCCCGAGGAAGCCGTGCACCTGCCCGGCCTCGACCAGCAGGTCGAAACCGTCGACGGCGACCCGACGACCGTGCCGGAGCGTGTGGAAGGTCTTCCGGAGACCGTCGATCTCGATGACCGCGCTCATCCGCGCGGCTCCTGACAGCGGTCGGGCATGAATCATCCTCCGGTTGGGTGACCAACGACACGGCGCCTCACCCTATGGCGGGGGCGCCGCCCGTGGGGGGCGCCGCACGCGGTGCGTGATTGGATGGACCGGTGACTGGTGACCTGATCCCCGCCGCCGGCGGCGCCCCCGCCGCCCCCTCGACCGTGGACGCGGATCTGGTGGTCAGCCTCGACGGGGTCGCCGTCAAGCGCTCCGGCACCGCGTTGCTGCACGACGTCGACTGGCGGGTCGAGCTGGACGAGCGCTGGGTGGTGCTCGGGCCGAACGGAGCCGGGAAGACCACCCTGCTCAACCTGGCCGCCGGGCGGCTGCACCCGACCACCGGCGCCGCGTACGTGCTCGGCGAGCGGATCGGCCGCACCGACGTCAACGAGCTGCGGATGCGCATCGGTCTCTCCACCGCCGCGCTGGCCGAGCGGGTCCCCGCCGACGAGCGGGTCAGCGACGTCGTGGTCACCGCCGCCTGGTCGGTGGTGGGCCGCTGGCGGGAGAGCTACGACCGCACCGACGAGGCCCGCGCCCGGGCCCTGCTCGGGCAGCTCGGCGTCGGGCACCTGGCCGACCGCCCGTACGGCACGCTGTCGGAGGGGGAGCGCAAGCGGGTGCAGATCGCCCGTGCCCTGATGACCGACCCCGAGTTGCTGCTCCTCGACGAGCCGGCCGCCGGGCTCGACCTGGGCGGTCGCGAGGACCTGGTGGCCCGGCTGGCCGAGCTGGCGTACGACCCGGACGCCCCGGCGCTGGTGCTGGTGACCCACCACGTGGAGGAGATCCCGCCCGGCTTCACCCACGCGCTGCTGCTGCGCGAGGGTGGCGTGATGGCGCAGGGCCTGCTCGCCGACACCCTCACCGCGGACAACCTCTCGAAGACCTTCGGCCTGCCCCTCGTCGTGCAGCGCTCCGGCGACCGCTGGACCGCCCGCGCCGCCTGAGGCGGAAAGGAACCACCGTGCAGCAGACCCGGGTCGCCGTGGTGGGCAGCGCCAACATGGACCTGGTCGGCACCGCGCCCGCGCTGCCCCGGCCGGGGGAGACCCTGCTCGGCAGCGACTTCGTCATGCTCCCCGGGGGCAAGGGCGCCAACCAGGCCATCGCCGCCGTCCGCGCCGGCGCGTCCTGCGTCTTCCTCGGCGCGATCGGTTCGGACGCCTTCGGGGTCACCCTCAGGGCCCGGATCACCGCCGCCGGGGTGGACACCGGCCACCTCCGGGTGGTGTACGGAGCCTCCGGGGTGGCGCTGGTCATGGTGGACGCCGAGGGGGAGAACGCGATCCTGGTGACGCCCGGCGCCAACGGGGCGTTCGTCGGGCTCACCGAGGGCGAGCTGCGCGCCGTACGCGAGGCGGACGTGCTGGTCGCCCAGCTGGAGGTGCCGGTCGAGACGGTGACCGAGGCGGCGGTCGCGGCCCGGGACGCCGGCACCCGGGTGATCCTCAACGCGGCGCCGGCCCGGCAGGTGCCGGCGGACCTGCTCGCCGCCGTGGACCTGCTGGTGGTCAACGAGATCGAGGCGCAGGCGCTCACCGGCCGGGGTCGGGACGAGCCGGCGGCGCTGCTCGACCTGGTGCCCCGGGCGGTGCTCACCCTCGGCGCGCAGGGCGCCTGGTACGGCGACCGGGACGGCCGGTCGGTGCACGTCCCGCCGGTCAAGGTCGAGGCGGTCGACTCCACCGCCGCCGGTGACGCGTTCACCGCGGCGCTGGCCGTCGCATGGGGCGAGGGGCGGGAGCTGGTCGACGCGGTGCACTGGGCGGCGGCGGCGGGAGCCGCCTGCGTACGACGGCTCGGCGCCTCGGGGGCGCTGCCCCTCCGGGTCGAGATCGACGAGCTGTACGCCCCGGCCGCCTGACCCGGCCCGCCGTCCGGGTCGGGGAGGCGGTCAATCGGCCGGTTCGTCGGCCAGCCGCTCACCCCGGCGCCGCAGCATGCCCAGCCCGGGGATGCCGGCGACGGCCAGCTTGAGATCGCGGGTGACGTCGAGCAGGTCGTGCAGGTCCGGGCCGACCCGGTCCAGGGTGGCCAGGATCGGCAGGATGTCCGCGGTCAGGTGCTCCTTGAGCTTCGGCAGCTCGTCGACGAGCCGGATCGCCGCGGTCACCTCCTCCGGGCTGAGCTGCTCGACGAACCGGCTGGCCATCGGCGCGGCCCGGCGCAGCGCCGGCTCGTACGCGGCCAGCAGCTCGGCGGCGGTGCCGGCGGCCTCCTCGGCGGCGACCACCGTGCCGGCGGCGCGCCCGGCCACCCGCTCGGCCTCGCCGACCACCACGGCCGCGGCGGCGGAGACCCGCTCGGCGTCGCCCACGACGACGGCGGCCGCCGCGGCGACCTCGGTGGCGGTATCGATCGCGGTGGTGGCGGCGGCGCTGATCACCGCGACCTCGCGGACCGCCGCCTCGGCGTCGTCGAGCACCCGGTCGGTGCGGTCCAGCGTGCCCTCGATCCGGTCCACCACCCCGTTGATCCGGTGCAGCAGCGCCTCCACCCCGTCGAGCACAGCAAAGGCGCGGGCGGGTACGGCGGCGAACGACGCGGCCGAGCCGAACGCCTGGTCCAGGGCGGAGCGGGTGAGGCCGACGACGGCGCCGGGCCGGGGGAGGGGAATCGCCATGTGCACCAGTGTGCGTCGGCCGCGCCAGGAACGCCGGGCGGCGGCCGGCGGCCCGCGTCACCGCCCGCGCCGTCGGGCCACGGTCAGCGCACGCCCTCGAAGGTGACCTGCGGGACCACGCAGACCAGCGCGACCAGCGGTGGCAGTGACAGGAGCACGACCAGGACCCCGCGTCCCAGGACGCGGCCCCGGACCGCCAGGGTGGTCGCGCCCCGGGCGTGCCAGACGTACGCCACGTTGGCGAGCGCGATGACGTGCCCGCCCGCGTGGATGGATTCGGAGGTGACCTGTACCGCGTCGTCCGGGCCGTGCCGGTGGCGTCCCCGCCCGCCGCCCCTCGACCGGTCGGCCGCCCGATGTCCTGCCACGACGCTACGAAGCTGATGTCGTGGATGAATCGCGGCCGGGTAGTGGTGCACACGGGGCCGGCCCCGCGGGTGATTCACTGACGTCATCAGCTTCGCAGTCGGCGAGCGGAGGGTGGGCGGTGCGCAGCCATCGATGCCGGCGGGGCGGCGCGGAGGCGGCGGCCGGCGTACGGTCGGGGCGCATGGGGGACGACGAGCGGGAGCGGAACGTCGAGGTGGTCCGGCGGTACCTGCGGACCTTCGTCACCAAGGACCTGGCCGAGCTGCGCGAGGTGGTCGCGGAGGACGTCCTGATCTACGGCTCGGGCACGGCGGTGCAGGGGCGACACTTCGTCGAGGGCGCCGTCTCCTCGCCCGGTCTGACCGTGCTCGACCAGGAGATCCTGGAGCTGTTCGCCGCCGAGGACCGGGTGGTCGTCTCGCTGGCGCAGACCTACCGGCGGGACGTCACCGGCGCCACGGTGGTGCAGAGCGCCTGCAAGATGTATCGGCTGGCCGGCGGGAGGATCGTCCAGTTCTGGGGCGAGCAGGACACCTACGGCCTGCTGCGCGGCCTGGGGCTGTTGCCGGACGAACCGATCGCCTTCTGACGGCGGGGCGGCGCCTGCCCGCCGTCCATCGCGCGCTGCACCGCCCGGTAGATCTGGCCGAAGCGCAGCGCGTCTCCGGTACACAGCAGCCGGACCGGCTGACCGCGCCAGCGGGCCCACATCTCCAGCTGCCGGCTGCCCCGGGCGTACGAGCGGTCCAGGTGCTCGAAGAGGAAGTCGGCGAGCGGCCCGACCCCGAGCCCGACCAGCACCGACGCCCCGACGATGGCGACCGTGACGGTCGGCGAGCGGTGCAGCACGACCGCCAGTCCGACGCCGAGCACGGCGGCCACCAGCGGCCCGGCCAGCGCGGCGCCGATCGCGCCGCGGCCGGCGAGCACCCGCCAGGAACGGCTGCCCCGCCGGTGCCACACCATGCTGATCTCCGCGAGCGGGAACGACCGGCCGTCCACCCGGACGGCGGTGGAGGTGACCTGGACGGACCTGTCGTCGTAGTACGTGATCATGGCCTGACTCCCGGTGGCGGGGCGGACACCAGACTACTTACCCCAACGACCCGGGTCGTAAGGTTGGCACGCGACTTCGACGAGGAAGTGAGGGCAGTGTGAGCGAGTTCGTTCGGCTGGAAGTCAAGGACGGCATCGGCACCATCCGGCTGGAGCGGCCGCCGATGAACGCGCTCAACACCCAGGTGCAGGAGGAGCTGCGGGCCGCCGCGGCCGCCGCCACCGCCGACCCGGCGGTCCGCGCGGTCATCGTGTACGGCGGGGAGAAGGTCTTCGCCGCCGGCGCGGACATCAAGGAGATGGCCGACATGTCCTACGTGGACATGGCGGAGCGGGCCGCCGACCTCTCCAGCGCGCTCGGCGCGATCGCCCGGATCCCCAAGCCGGTGGTCGCCGCCATCACCGGGTACGCCCTCGGTGGCGGCTGCGAGCTGGCCCTGGCCTGCGACTGGCGGGTGGTGGCCGAGGACGCAAAGCTCGGCCAGCCGGAGATCAAGCTCGGCATCATCCCCGGCGCCGGCGGCACCCAGCGGCTGGCCCGCCTGGTCGGCCCGGCCCGCGCCAAGGACCTGATCATGTCCGGCCGGATGGTCGACGCCGAGGAGGCGCTGCGGATCGGCCTGGCCGACCGGGTCGTCCCGGCCGCCGAGGTGTACGCCGCCGCCGTCGCCCTGGTGAAGCCGTTCCTGACCGGCCCGGTGCAGGCGCTGCGGGCGGCCAAGCTGGCCGTCGACGGTGGCCTCGACATGGACCTCAACTCGGGCCTGGCCTGGGAGAGTCAGCTGTTCGCGGCGCTCTTCGCCACCGACGACCGGCGTGAGGGCATGGCCGCGTTCGTGGCGAAGCGCAAGCCGGACTTCACCGGCCGCTGAGCCGGTCCGGGTCGGCGGCGGAGACCCACCGCCGACCCGAGAACGGTTCACATTCCGCCTACCGGCCAGTAACGTGTGACACCGGTCATGTGACGAAGGGGAGCGGCGATGACGGAACGGGTCGAGGGCCACGGCGGAGAGTTGGCGCTGGCGGCGCTGCGAGCGCACGGCGTACGGGAGATGTTCACCCTCTCCGGCGGGCACGTCTTTCCGCTCTACGACGCGGCGCACAAGACCGGGTTCCCCATCTACGACGTCCGCCACGAGCAGTCCGCGGTCTTCGCCGCCGAGGCGGTGGCCAAGCTCCAGCGCCGGCCCGGCCTGGCCGTGCTCACCGCCGGCCCGGGCGTCACCAACGGCGTGTCCGGCATGACCAGCGCCTTCTTCAACGCCTCCCCGGTGCTGGTGCTCGGGGGTCGGGCCCCGCAGTTCCGCTGGGGCTCCGGCAGCCTCCAGGAGATGGACCACCTGCCGCTGGTCGCCCCGGTCACCAAGCACGCCGAGACGGTGTTCAGCGCCGACGACATCCCGCGCGCCGTCACCGCCGCCCTCACCGCGGCCCTCACCCCGCACCGCGGTCCGGCCTTCCTCGACTTCCCCCTCGAGGCGGTCTTCTCCGTCGGCGACGCGGAGCTGCCTACGGTGTCGGCGATCGCCCCGATCGAGGCCGACCCGGACGAGGTGGCGAAGGCCGCCGGCCTGATCGCGGGCGCCAGCCGGCCGGTGATCATCGCCGGCTCCGACGTGTACGCCGGCGACGCGGTCGACGCCCTCCGGGCCGCCGCCGAGGCGCTCGGCGTGCCCGTCTTCACCAACGGCATGGGTCGCGGCGCGCTGCCGCCCACCCACCCGCTCGCCTTCGCCAAGGCCCGCCGGGTCGCGCTCAAGGGCGCCGACGTGGTCGTGGTGATCGGCACCCCGCTCGACTTCCGGCTCGCCTTCGGCGACTTCGGCGACGCGAAGGTCGTACACGTCGTCGACGCGCCCAGCCAGCGCGCCGGGCACGTGCAGCCCGCCGCCGCCCCCGCCGGCGACCTGCGGCTCATCCTCACCGCCTTCGCCGAGCACCCCGGCGACCGGGCCGACCACGCCGACTGGATCGCCCAGCTCCGGGTCGCCGAGGACGCCGCCAAGGCCCGCGACGCCGAGGAGATGGCCGCCGAGACCGACCCGATCCGGCCCGCCCGGATCTACGGCGAGCTGCGCAAGGTGCTCGCCCCCGACGCCATCACCATCGGCGACGGCGGCGACTTCGTCTCGTACGCCGGCCGCTACCTGGAGCCCGCCCAGCCCGGCACCTGGCTCGACCCCGGCCCGTACGGCTGCCTCGGCACCGGCATGGGCTACGCGATGGGGGCCCGGGTCAGCCACCCGGACCGACAGATCTGCGTGCTGATGGGTGACGGCGCCGCCGGTTTCTCGCTGATGGACGTGGAGTCCCTGGCCCGGCAGCAGCTCCCGGTGGTCATCGTGGTCGGCAACAACGGCATCTGGGGCCTGGAGAAGCACCCGATGCGGGCCATGTACGGCTACGACGTCGCCGCCGACCTCCAGCCCGGCCTGCGCTACGACAAGGTGGTCGAGGCGCTCGGCGGCGCCGGCGAGACCGTCGACAAGGCCGCCAACCTCGGCCCGGCCCTGACCCGCGCGTTCGACTCCGGCGTGCCGTACCTGGTCAACGTGCTGACCGACCCCGCGGACGCGTACCCCCGCTCGTCGAACCTGGCCTGACCACGACCGCTCGACCGCCGTCGCCGGGTGACCGGCGGCGGCGGTCGCGTTCTGTCAGCAGCGAAATCAGCGGCATGTCAGCGGCTGTCGACGTAACGTCAGCGCCGTCGCTCATCGTGGGGTGGCCAGCGATTCGACGGGAGTTCCGATGACATACGCGATCCACGCGGAGGGTCTGGTCCGCCGCTTCGGCGCGACCACCGCCCTCGCCGGAGTCGACCTCGCCGTCCCCACCGGGACGGTTTTCGGTCTGCTCGGGCCGAACGGGGCGGGCAAAACCACCGCGGTACGGGTGCTCGCCACCCTGCTCGCCGCCGACGCGGGGCACGCCACGGTGGGCGGGTACGACGTCCGCCGCGACGCCCACCGGGTCCGCCAGCTGATCGGCCTGACCGGCCAGTACGCCTCGGTCGACGAGACGCTGACCGGTACCGAGAACCTGCTGCTGATCGGCCGGCTGCTCGGGATGGGCCGGGCCGACGCCCGGGCCCGCGCCGGGCAACTGCTCGCCGACTTCCACCTCACCGACGCCGCCGACCGGGCGGCCAAGACCTACTCGGGCGGCATGCGGCGCCGCCTCGACCTGGCCGCCAGCCTGGTCGGCCGGCCGCAGGTGCTCTTCCTCGACGAGCCGACCACCGGGCTCGACCCGCGCAGCCGCAACGAGCTGTGGGACATCGTCCGGGGCCTGGTCGCCGACGGGGTGACCGTGCTGCTGACCACCCAGTACCTGGAGGAGGCCGACCAGCTCGCCGGCGAGATCGCCGTGGTGGACCACGGCCGGGTCATCGCCCAGGGCACGCCCGAGGAGCTGAAGGCGAAGACCGGCGGGCAGATCCTGACGGTCCGGCCGGCGGACGCCAGCGACCTGCCGACCGTGGTGTCCATCGCCGCGGAGGTCGCCGGGGGGACCCCCGAGGTCGCCCAGACCACCGTCACCGTGCCGGTGAACGACCCCGGCGTGTTGCCCGCCGTGGTGCGCCGGCTCGACCAGGCCGAGATCACGATCGCCGAGCTGGCCTTGCGCGGCTCCAGCCTGGACGAGGTCTTCCTCTCCCTGACCGGCCACCGGGCCGAGCAGGACGGCCGCTCCGATGTTGAACTGGAAAGGATTCCCGCATGACCGCCGCCACCCTCACCGCGGCCCCGCTGGCCCCGGCCCGCCGGCCGGGCCTCGCCGCCGGGCTGCGGCACACCCTCACCCTGGCCTGGCGCAGCCTGGTGCAGATCAAGCACAACCCGATGGAACTGCTCGACCTGAGCATCCAGCCGGTGATGTTCGTGCTGCTCTTCACGTACGTCTTCGGCGGCGCGATCTCCGGGACGCCGGGCGACTACCTGAAGTTCGCGCTGCCCGGGATCATCGTGCAGAACGCCTTCTTCGCCACCATGACCACCGGCTTCGGGCTCAACAACGACCTCACCAAGGGCGTCTTCGACCGGCTGCGGGCGCTGCCGATCGCCCGCTGGGCGCCGCTGGCCGGGCGGATCCTCGCCGACACCGTCAAGCAGGCCTGGTCGGTGTCGCTGCTGGTCGGGGTCGGCATGATCCTCGGGTTCCGGCTGGGCAACGGGGTGGTCGGGCTGCTCGGCGCGTTCGCGCTGCTGCTCGCGTTCTCACTGGCCGCCTCGTGGATCTCGGTGCTGGTCGGCGTGCTGGTCAGCGAGCCGGACAAGGTGCAGATCTTCGGCTTCATGGTGATCTTCCCGCTGACCTTCACCAGCAACGCCTTCGTGCCGACCGACACCATGCCCTCGTGGCTCCAGCGCTGGGTGGAGGTCAACCCGGTGACCATCCTCGCCGACGCGCTGCGTGGCCTGCTGGTCGGCGGACCGGTGGCCGGCCCGGCCGTCCAGGCGATGATCTGGGCCGCTGCCCTCGCCGCCGTGTTCGCCCCGCTCGCCGTGCGGGCGCTCAGGCGTCGAGTGTGACCCGGACCGCCGCCGCGGCCGCCTCTGCCGGCCGTCGCCGCAACCCGGTGCTCAGACCTCCGGCCGGTCCTGCTCGGTGTCCCGGCGGCGCAGGTCATCCTCGCGGCGGCGCAGGTCGTCCTCCCAACGGCGGAAGAGCTCCTGGTCCTGCTGCCGGGATCGCTCCCCGATGGACGACAGGAACGCCGGGTCGTCGTCCGGCGCCACCTGGCGGCCACGACGGTGCTGTTCGGAGAAGCCGTTCCCGATCGGCCAGGCGGTCCGGGGGCGGCCGGGGCCCGTCTCCCGACCGGCGACGAACCAGGCGATCGAGCCGACCAGCGGGAAGAACAGGATGATCAGCACCCAGGCGATGCGGGGCAGCGCCCGGATCTCGCCCTCCTCCGCGGAGAGGCAGCTGATCAGCGCGCAGATGCCGAGCACGACCTGGGCCAGGAAGAGAAGCCCGTACAGGCGAATCATGTCGGACATCATGGACCACCGATGCCGTTCAGCGCAGCCCGCGTACCACCAGCAGCACGCCGAGCAGGGCGAACCCGGCGGCGGCCAGCGCGGTCAGCGGGAACGACCAGCGTTGCGCCCGGCGCGGCCCGGCGCCGGTGGCCCGCCGCCAGGTCAGGGCGAGCGTGCCGAGCCAACCCAGCACCGCCACGCCGGCCAGCAGCGCGCCGGCCAGGTCGCCGGTGAGGGCGAGCCGGACCAGCAGCACGGCGACCGCGGTGAACGCCAGCAGGGTGCGGCGCCAGGCCAGCCGGGTCCGCTCCGGCTGGAGCCCGGAGTCGCCGGTCATCCGAGCGCCCGGGCCAGCACCGCGATCACCAGCAGCAGCGCGCCGGCGGCGACGGCGAGGGCCAGCACGGCCGGAAAGCGGGACGCCGGCAGCTCCTCGCCGAGCCGGATCGCCCGCTCGGTACGCGCCCAGTGGTCGACCGCCCGGACGGCGACGGCCGCGCCGAGCAGCAGCAGCGCGACGGCGATCACCTCGCGTAGGTGGGCGACGGGCAGCGGTGGCAGGAACTGGGCGGCGGCCAGCCCGCCGGCGATCAGCGCCAGCCCGGTCCGCAGCCAGGCCAGGAAGGTCCGCTCGTTGGCCAGCGAGAAGCGGTAGTCGGGCCTGCTGCCGACCGACCGCATCTCGCGCGGGTCGAACCACCGCCTGATCGCCTCCCACACGTCGCCGATTATCCGCTTTGCCCGGTGAATAGCCTGGGGGGATGACCGATCTTGACGCGCGGACCCTGCGCGACGCCTATGACACCCAGCTCCGTCCGGAGATCCCGGATCCGCTGCCCGCCGGGGTGACCGTCGAACGGGACGGCCCGCTGGTCCGGATCCTCGGCCTGGACAAGCGTGGCTTCCTCACCTACCGCACCCTTGACGGGCTGGCCGGCGCGGAGCTGGACGCGCTGATCGCCCGGCAGGTGGAGGTCTTCCGGGCCCGGGGCGAGGGCGTGGAGTGGAAGCTCAACGGTCACGACGAGCCGGCCGACCTGGGTGACCGGCTGCGGGCCGCCGGGTTCGTCCCCGAGGACCGGGAGACCGTCGTGGTCGGGCCGGTCGCGGCGCTGGCCGGCGCCGTCCCGGTCCTGCCCGACGGGGTATGCCTGCGCGAGGTGACCGCCCGCGAGGACCTGGAACGGATCGCCGCCATGGAGGAGGAGGTCTGGCACGACGACCGGAGCCACCTGGTGACCGGGCTCGCGAAGGAGATCGAGGCCGACCCGCAGTCGATCACGATCGTGGTGGCCGAGGTGGGGGAGACCGTGGTCAGCGCCGGCTGGATCCGCTATCCGGCCAACACCGGCTTCGGCACCCTCTGGGGCGGCTCGACGCTGCCCGAGTGGCGCCGCAAGGGCGTCTACCGGGCGCTGGTGGCGTACCGGGCGCGGCTGGCCGAGCAGCGCGGCCGGACGCTGCTCCAGGTGGACTGCTCGGAGGACAGCCGGCCGATCCTGGAGCGGCTCGGGCTGATAGCGGTCACCACGACGACCCCGTACGTCTACACTCCGTGATCATGGAGCGGTTGACGGCGGAGGAGCAGTCCACCCTGAAGACGGGGGCGTTCGGCGCCGTCTTCCTGGTGTCGAACGCCGAGCCCGGGATGTTCGCGATGATCCGGGAGAGCGTCGCCGCGTCCGGGGCGCTGGACGACGCCAGCGGCGTGGTGAAGGAGGCGCTCACGGTCGGCCCGCTGCCGCAGTTGCCCCGGGACTCCGCGTTGGAGGTCGAGTCGGTGGTGCTGCCGGCGTTGACCCGGGCGGTGGCGATCCTGCGGGAGAAGTCGCCGGGGGAGGTCGAGGCGTACCGCTCGGTGGTGCTGACGGCGGCCGAGCGGGTGGCCGGCGCGCACCGCGGGGTGGCACCGGCGGAGGCGGCGGTGATCGACAAGATCAGGGCCGTGCTGGCCGAGCCGGCCTGACGGCGGCGGCCGACCAGAGTGCGCGGACGGTGGTCCGGACGCAGCGGTCACGGACCCGTCCGCAGGCGCAGCGGTAGGTGTCGGGGAGCATTCGACGGCACGATCGCCGGGCGGCGTCCGCGCCGTCCAGAGCCCGCCCCGTCGCCGGCGAAACCCCCATTTCCGACATGTACGTCACCTCCCGCTTTGGGAGTTTACCCGGCGCTGCGGCCCTCGGTGAGCTGTGTCACTCTGAGGCTCCGGGAGGGCGATGCTACTTGCGGGTAACATTGCGCCGTGGGCAACTGCACAGCGGCCCGCGGTTGACCGACCGTTAAGTCACGCGGGAGGCTGCGCCCGAGACCGGGCGAGTGATCGCAACACCAACCAGGAGGGTCGTCGAAGCGCGATGAACATCGTCGTACTCGTCAAGCAGGTGCCCGATTCGGGCGCGGACCGCAACCTGCGTCCTGACGACAACACCGTCGACCGCGGTTCGGCGAACAACGTCATCAACGAGATGGACGAGTACGCCATCGAAGAGGCGTTGAAGATCAAGGAGGCGCACGGCGGCGAGGTCACCATCCTGACCATGGGTCCGGACCGGGCGACCGAGTCGATCCGCAAGGCGCTCTCCATGGGCCCGGACAAGGCCGTGCACGTCGTGGACGACGCCCTGCACGGCTCCTGCGCCGTCGCCACCTCGAAGGTGCTCGCCGCCGCGCTCGGTCAGCTCAACGCCGACCTGGTGATCTGCGGCGCCGAGTCCACCGACGGCCGGGTCCAGGTCCTGCCGCACATGATCGCCGAGCGACTGGGCGTCGCCGCGCTGACCGGCGCGCGCAAGCTCACCGTCGACGGCGCCACGCTGACCGTCGAGCGGCAGACCGAGGAGGGCTACGAGGTGGTCACCGCCTCGACCCCGGCCGTGGTCTCCGTCTGGGACACCATCAACGAGCCGCGCTACCCGTCCTTCAAGGGCATCATGGCCGCCAAGAAGAAGCCGGTGCAGACGCTCTCCCTGGGTGACCTCGGCGTCGCCCCGACCGAGGTGGGCTTCGACGGCGCGACCAGCGCCGTGCTGGAGCACACCAAGCGCCCGCCGCGCTCCGGCGGCGCGAAGATCACCGACGAGGGCGAGGGCGGCGTCAAGCTGGTCGAGTTCCTCGCCACCGAGAAGTTCGTGTGAGAGGTCTGGACATGGCTGAGGTTCTCGTCGTCGTCGAAGCAACCAAGGAATTCGGCGTCAAGAAGGTCACCCTGGAGATGCTCACCCTCGCCCGCGAGCTGGGCACCCCCAGCGCGGTGGTGCTCGGTGGCTCCGGCGCCGCCGAGGCGCTGAGCGCCAAGCTGGGCGAGTACGGCGCGGAGAAGATCTACGCCGCCGAGGGCGAGGAGATCGACGGCTACCTGGTGGCCCCGAAGGCCACCGTGCTGGCCGACCTGGTCAAGCGGGTGCAGCCGGCCGCCGTGCTGCTCGCCTCGGCCCAGGAGGGCAAGGAGATCGCCGCCCGGCTGGCCGTCAAGCTGGACAACGGCATCCTGACCGACGTGGTCGGCCTCGACGCCGACGGCACCGCGACCCAGGTCGCCTTCGCCGGCTCCACCATCGTCAAGTCCAAGGTCACCAAGGGCCTTCCGCTGGTCACCGTCCGGCCGAACTCGGTCAACCCGACCCCGGCCGCCGCCACCCCGGCGATCGAGCAGCTCACCGTCGCCGTCACCGACGCCGACAAGCTGGCCAAGGTCGTCGACCGGGTCGCCGAGCAGAAGGGCTCCCGCCCCGAGCTCACCGAGGCGTCGGTCGTCGTCTCCGGCGGTCGCGGCGTCGGCAACGCCGACAACTTCAAGCTGGTCGAGGAGCTGGCCGACCTGCTCGGCGGCGCCGTCGGCGCGTCCCGCGCGGCCGTCGACTCCGGCTACTACCCGCACCAGTTCCAGGTCGGCCAGACCGGCAAGACCGTCGCCCCGCAGCTCTACGTCGCGCTGGGCATCTCCGGCGCGATCCAGCACCGGGCCGGCATGCAGACCTCGAAGACCATCGTCGCCGTGAACAAGGACGGCGAGGCCCCGATCTTCGAGCTCGCCGACTACGGCGTGGTGGGCGACCTGTTCAAGGTCGTCCCGCAGGCCGCCGAGGAGATCCGCAAGCGCAAGTGACCGTCGCGGTCACGAAAGAGCCGCCGTCCGGGGGTCCGGGCGGCGGCTCTTTCCGTGTTGCGGCCTTCCATGCGGTGGAAGGGAGCTGATCGGCGGGCCGGGGAGCTGAGCCGGCCCGCCGATCAGCCCGTCAGGGTGCCCCTCAGCAAACTGTCGCCGGAGTGGGCGGCCTTGTTGTCGTACTGCTCGGCGGAGACGTCTCCCGAGCCCTTGCTCAGCGTACCGACCGAGAACATCTGCATCGTCTTTTGGATCGATCAGCCAGACCCCGTAGTACCCCGGAACCTTCGGGAGATTCGCGACGTGCCGTTGTGCGCCCCGCCCCGCCCCGGCCCCCGTACGCCGAGCGGTACTCCGGCAGCCGGCGGGTCGGGTCTCGGCCGTTAGGCTGAACGGTGATGGCTTACCTGGATCACGCGGCGACGACCCCGATGCTCGACGAGGCACTCGAGGCGTACGTCGCCACCGCCCGCGAGGTCGGCAACGCGTCTTCGCTGCACGCGGCGGGCCGGCGTGCCCGGCGCCGGGTGGAGGAGTCCCGCGAGCGGGTGGCCGCCGTGCTCGGCGCCCGCCCCTCCGAGGTGATCTTCACGGGGGGTGGCACGGAGAGCGACAACCTCGCGGTGAAGGGCATCTTCTGGGCCCGTCGCGCCGCCCGCGCCGGGCGGATCCGGGTGGTCTCCAGCGCGGTCGAGCACCATGCGGTGCTGGACGCCGTGGACTGGCTGACCGGGCACGAGGGCGCCGAGGTCGGCTGGCTGCCGGTCGGGGCCGCCGGCCGGCTCGACCCGGAGCGGCTCCGCGCGGAGCTGGCCGCGCACGGCGACCGGGTGGCCCTGGTCACCGCGATGTGGGCCAACAACGAGGTGGGCACCGTGCAGCCGGTGGCCGAGCTGGCGGCCGTCGCCGCCGAGCACGGCGTGCCGTTCCACACGGACGCGATCCAGGCCGTCGGCCAGGTGCCGGTCGACTTCGCCGCCAGCGGCGTCGCCGCGCTGACCGTGACCGGGCACAAGCTCGGCGGCCCGACCGGGGTCGGCGCGCTGCTGCTCGCCCGGGACGTCGCGGCCACCCCGCTGCTGCACGGCGGCGGCCAGGAGCGGGACGTGCGCTCCGGCACCCTCGACACCGCCGGCATCGTGGCCTTCGCGGTGGCCGTGGAGGCCGCGGTGAAGGGCCAGCAGGAGTACGCGGCGTGGGTGGCCGCCCTCCGCGACGAGCTGGTCGAGCGGGTCCGGCGGGCGGTGCCCGAGGTGGTCTTCAACGGCGACCCGGTCGACCGTCTCCCCGGCAACGCCCACTTCTCCTTCCCCGGCTGCGAGGGCGACGCGCTGCTGCTGCTCCTCGACGCCCAGGGCATCGCCTGCTCCACCGGCTCGGCCTGCTCGGCCGGGGTGGCGCAGCCCTCACACGTGTTGCTGGCGATGGGCGCCGACGACGACCGGGCCCGCTCCTCGCTGCGCTTCACCCTCGGCCACACCAGCACCCGGGCCGACGTCGACGCCCTGATCGCCGCCCTCCCGGCGGCGGTCGACCGCGCCCGCCGCGCCGCCGCCCTCCGCACCCCCCGGTGACCCGGCTACGCTCGGTGGGATGAGGGGAGTGGGCTGGTGAGGGTTCTGGCGGCGATGTCGGGCGGGGTGGACTCCGCCGTGGCGGCGGCGCGCGCGGTGGAGGCCGGGCACGACGTGACCGGAGTGCACCTGGCGCTGGCCCGCAACCCGCAGACGTATCGCACCGGCGCTCGCGGCTGCTGCACGCTGGAGGACTCCCGGGATGCCCGGCGGGCCGCCGACGTGATCGGCATCCCGTTCTACGTCTGGGACATGGCCGACCGGTTCCATGAGGACGTGGTGGACGACTTCGTCGCCGAGTACGCGGCCGGTCGTACCCCGAATCCGTGCCTGCGTTGCAACGAGAAGATCAAGTTCGCCGCGGTGCTGGACCGGGCCGTGGCCCTGGGCTTCGACGCGGTGGGCACCGGCCACCACGCCCGGCTCGGCCCCGACGGCCTGCTGCGGCGCAGCGTCGACATGGCCAAGGACCAGTCGTACGTCCTCGCGGTGCTGACCCGCGCGCAGCTGGACCGGTCGATCTTCCCGCTCGGCGACTCCACCAAGGCCGAGGTACGCGCGGAGGCGGCCCGACGTGGCCTCGCGGTGGCCGACAAGCCCGACTCGCACGACATCTGCTTCATCGCCGACGGCGACACCCGCGGCTTCCTCGCCCAGCGGCTCGGCGAGGCCCCCGGCGACGTGGTCGACGCGGTCAGCGGCGCGGTGGTCGGCAGCCACAGCGGCGCGTACGCCTACACCGTCGGCCAGCGGCGCGGGCTGCACCTGGACCGGCCGGCCCCGGACGGCCGGCCCCGCTACGTGCTCTCCATCACCCCGAAGACCAACACGGTGACCGTCGGCCCGGCCGAGGCGCTGGAGGTCTCCGAGGTCCGGGCGACCCGGCCGGTCTGGACCGGCGGCGAGCGGCCGACCGCGCCGGTCGAATGCGAGGTGCAGCTGCGGGCGCACGGCGACGTGGTGCCCGCCACCGTCGAGGTCTCCGCCGACGGGCTCGCCGCCGAGCTGCACCGCCCGGTCCGCGGCGTTGCCGCCGGCCAGGCGATCGTGGCGTACCGGCCGGACCCGGCCGGGGACGTGGTGCTGGGCTCGGCCACCATCACCGGCTGAGCGCCCCGGGGCGCGGCACGGGATCGGTCGGCGGGGCGCCGGTGCGCGCTTTCACCCCGGCGGGGGGATACCTCCGCGATGCGCTGCGGAGCTGATGTCGCGGATGAATCAGACCGGACGAGGCGATGCGCCGGGGACGGGCTGCGGCCGCGCGGTCACCGGCGACCGACGCCGGCAGGAGCAGCCACCCGGCAGGGGCAATCACTCGGCAGGGGCAATCGTCCGGTAGGGAGCGCCGTCCCGTCGGGCGGTGGCCGGCGCAGCGGTTAGTCTTCCCGCGTGACTGATCACGCTTGGCCCTGGCCCGCCGGGGCGGCGACCGGAATCGGCTCGCTGCCCGGCACCGACATCGCCGAGGCGCAGCGGATCGTGCTCGGTGAGCTGCCCGCCCTCCCACACCTGCCCGAGCTGCCCGCCCGGGGCCCGGGCGCCGACCTGATCGGCCGCACCGGCGGCCTGCTGGTCGACCTGCCGATCGAGCTGTACGCGGGCCGCTGGCGGATCGCCCCGCGCCCCGGCAGGGACCTGCGCCGAGCCCGGGACCTGATGGATCGCGACCTGGACCAGCTCGCCGAGCAGGCCGAGGAGTACGCCGGCCTGGTCAAGGTGCAGGCCGCCGGCCCGTTCACCCTGGCCGCCGCGCTGGAGCTGCCGATCGGTGGCCGGCTGCTGCGCGACCCGGGCGCGGTGCGCGACCTCACCGGCTCGCTCGCCGAGGGGCTGCGGGGGCACGTCGAGGCGGTGCGCCGGCGGCTGCCCCGCGCGTCGGTGCTGCTCCAGCTCGACGAGCCGTCCCTGCCGGCGGTGCTGGCCGGCCGGGTGCCCACCGAGAGCGGCTTCGGCACCCACCGGGCGGTGGAGTCCGAGGCCGCCCGCGCGCTCCTGCAGACGGTGGTGGAGGCGGCCGGCGTGCCGACGGTGGTGCACTGCTGCGCCCCCGACGTGCCGTTGGAGCTGATCCGTACCGCCGGGGCGGTCGGGGTGGCGCTGGACCTGGACCTGGTCACCGACCTGGACCCGCTCGGCGAGGCGATCGACGCCGGGCTCGGGCTGTTGGCCGGCGCCGCGCCCACGTTGCCGCCGCCCGGCGGTCGTGCGCCGACCTCCGCCCAGGTCGCCGACCGGGTGAGCCAGGTCTGGGACCGCCTCGGCTTCCCTCGGCGCCGGCTCGCCGAGCAGGTGGTGGTGACCCCGGCCTGCGGCCTCGCCGGGGCCACCCCGGAGTACGCTCGCGCGGTCCTCGCCGCCTGTCGGGACGCCGGCCGGCGGCTGTACGAGGAGTGAGGTTTTTCCGTCGTACCCACCGGGCAGGATGGCCGGCATGATTGGACGACTGCGCTCCGTGGTGGTCGACTGCCCTGACCCGCGGGCCCTGGCCGGCTTCTACGCCGAGCTGCTCGGCCTGCCGGTGATCGAGGACAACTCCGACGGTGACGACTGGGTGGTGCTCGGCGGCCCGCCGGGTCACCTGCCGCGGCTCGCCTTCCAGCGGGCGCCCGGCCTGCGCACGCCGGCCTGGCCCGATCCGGAGCGGCCCCAGCAGTTCCACCTCGACGTCACCGTCGACGACATCGAGACCGCCGAGAAGGCGGCGCTGGCCCTGGGCGCCCGGCGGCTGCCGGGCCAGGGCGAGGGCTTCCGGGTGTACGCCGACCCGGCCGGGCACCCGTTCTGCCTCTGCTGGGACTGACCCGGGCCGTCGGGGCCGACCTGGCGGAGGTTGCGGGCACCGGGCATGATCGCCACCGTGATCGACTCCTCGCTCCGGCGGGCCTCCGGCTCGCTCTTCGGGCTCGCCTACGGTGATGCCCTGGGCAAGCCCACCGAGTTCCTCACCGTCGCCGAGATCGTTCGCCGGTACGGCCCGGCCGGCCCCCGGGAATTGGCCGGCGACCCGGCGCTGGTCACCGACGACACCCAGAT
The DNA here is from genome assembly GCF_033804685.1 of Micromonospora sp. RTP1Z1. NCBI lineage: Bacteria > Bacillati > Actinomycetota > Actinomycetes > Micromonosporales > Micromonosporaceae > Micromonospora > Micromonospora sp. RTP1Z1. Next base: position 991 of record NZ_JAPFQV010000032.1, on the reverse strand, counting down.
GGCGCTCGCCGTCGCGTGGGCGCTGTACGACGCGCCCGCCCACACCCCGGAGACGGTCGAGCCGCTGCTGCGACGGCGCTTCCTCGACTGGGCGGCCAGCCCCGACAACAACCGGGCACCCGGCATGACCTGCCTGCGAGCCTGCGCCGAGCTGTCCCGGGGCACCCGCTGGCAGGAGGCGACCGTGGCCGACTCGAAGGGCTGTGGCGCGAACATGCGGGTCACCCCCGTCGGGCTCCTCGACGTCGACCTGGACACCCTCGGCGGGCTGGCCCAGCTCCAGGCTGGCCTGACCCACGGTCACCCGACCGGCCTGGCGGCCAGCGAGCTGACCGCGTACGCGGTCCGGCTGCTGCGCGACGGCGCCGCGCTGGCCGACCTGCCCGGGCTGCTCACCGCGCGGGCCCACGACCAGCGCCGGGTGTACCGGGCCGACTGGCTCGGCGACCTCTGGCAGCGTCCCGGGGTGGCGACGCCAACGGAGTTCATCGCCCGGGGCTGGGACGAGTGCCTGCGTGCCCTCGCGCGCCTCGATGCCGCGCTGGCCGGCCCGGACGACGGCGGTGACCCGTGCCGGCAGACCGGGGAGGGCTGGATCGCCGAGGAGGCGCTCGCCACCGCGCTGCTCTGCGCGATCCGGCACGCCGACGACCCGGTCGGCGCGCTGGCCCGCGGGGCCACCACCGGCGGCGACTCCGACTCCATCGCCGCCCTGGCCGGTGCCTTCGTCGGCGCTGCCCACGGCATGGCCGCCTGGCCCGCCGACTGGTCCACCCGCATCGAGTACGCCGACCAGCTCACCACCCTCGCCCGCGCCGCGGACTGACCCGGCGCTCAGCCGCCCCCGGCCACCGCCCGTAGCCGCCGGCCGGGGGCGGGGGCGCGCTGCGGGGGGGGGAGGGGGTCCGGGGGCCAGGGGGGGGAGTTTCGGGAGCTGGCGCCGGAGGGTCGGGGCGCAGGCGCCGGCCCGGGCCGCGATGGCCGCGGGGGG
>NZ_JAPFQV010000031.1:0-72774 GCF_033804685.1 Micromonospora sp. RTP1Z1 | reverse complement strand
GGGTGGGGTGGGGGGGTGCGTGGGTCAGGAGGGGGTGGCGGCGCGGGGGTGGGGGGTGGGGTTGCCGGCGGTGCCGGGGGCGGCGGTGGTGGGGTCGGTCGTCAGGTCGACGATCTTGTTGGTGGCGTCGACGTGGACCACACGGGGGCGGTACGCGCGGGCCTCGGCGTCGTCCAGCTGGCCGTACGAGATGAGAATGACCAGGTCACCGGGGTGCACCAGGTGCGCGGCCGCCCCGTTGATGCCGATCACGCCGCTGCCCCGCTGACCCGGGATGACGTACGTCTCCAGCCGGGCCCCGTTGGTGACGTCCACGATCGCCACCTGCTCCCCGGGGATCAGGTCGGCCGCGTCGAGCAGATCCTCGTCCACGGTCACCGAGCCGACGTAGTGCAGGTCGGCCTGGGTCACCGTGGCGCGGTGGATCTTCGACTTGAGCATGGTCCGGAACATCGGGGTGCCTTTCAGCGGGTGTGGAGGTGGGTGTTCAGGAGCGGGGGGCGAGCGGGATCGCCGCGTTGTCGATCAGCCGGGTGCTGCCCACCCAGGCCGCGATCAGCAGCCGCGCCGGACCGGACACCGGGCCCGGCTCCAGGTCGGCGTCGGTGAGCACCAGGTAGTCGAGGCGGGCGCCGGGCGTACCGGAGTCGAAGGCCCGGTGGGCGGCGGCCAGCACCGTGCCGGCGTCCCCGCCCTCCTCGGCGGCCACGACACCGGCCCGCAGCGCGGCGGAGAGGCCCAGCGCGACCTCACGCTCCGCCGGGGAGAGGTAGCGATTGCGGCTGGACAACGCCAGCCCGTCCGGCTCCCGCACGGTCGGCACGCCGACCACCTCGACCGGCATGTCCAGATCCCGGGCCATCCGCCGGACCAGGGTGAGCTGCTGGTAGTCCTTCTCGCCGAAGAAGGCCAGGTCGGGGCGGGTGAGCTGGAGCAGCTTCATGACCACGGTGAGCACCCCGTGGAAGAAGCCGGGCCGGCTCAGCCCCTCCAGGTCCTCGCCGAGCGGGCCCGGGTTGAGCCGCACCTTCGGCTCACCGTCCGGGTACATGTCGGCCACCGAGGGGGCGAAGACCACGTCCGCGCCGGCTCGCCGGCAGACCTCCAGGTCCGTGTCGAGGGTGCGCGGGTACCGGTCGAAATCCTCGTTCGGGCCGAACTGGAGCGGGTTCACGAAGATCGTGACGATGACGTGGTCGGCCCACTCCCGGGCGGCCCGGATCAGGGTCTCGTGCCCGGCGTGCAGGGCGCCCATGGTCATCACCACGCCGACAGTGCCGGTCAGCCCGTCCCGGGCCGCCGCCAACTCCTTGCGCGTGTGCACCAGCACGCTCACGCCGCCACCTCCCGGTAGATCCCGCTCAGCACGTCCAGCAGCGACTCGGCGTCCGCCGGCCGCAGCCGGCCGGCCGCGATGGCGCGGTCCGCGGTCCGTCTTGCCAACGCCAGGTACGGCGCCACGGATTCCGGCGCGGTCGCCGCCAGCCGTTCCAGGTGCCGGCGTACGGTGCCCGCGTCGCCCCGGGACACCGGGCCGGTCAGCGCGTCGTCGCCGAGCCGCAGCGCATTCTCCAGCGCCGCCCGCAGCAGCGGGGCGAGCACCTTCTCCGGCCGGTCCACCCCGGCGTCGCGCAGCCGGTCGACCGCCTCGTTGACCAGGGTCACCAGGTGGTTCGCGCCGTGCGCCAGGGCCGCGTGGTACAGCGGCCGGTCCGCCTCGCCCACCCACTCCGGCACGCCGCCCAGGTCCGCCACCAGCCGGGCGGCGAACGGGCGCAGCTCCGCGGGGGCGGTCACCCCGTACGAGATGCCGGCGAGGCGGGTCAGGTCGTCCGGCGTACCGGTGAAGGTCATCGCTGGGTGCAGGGCCAGCGGCCGGGCGCCCGCGGCGGCGGCCGGGGCGAGGACGGCCAGCCCGTGCGCGCCGGAGGTGTGCGCGACGACCTGGCCGGGGTGCAGCGCCCCGGTCTCGGCCAGGCCGGCGACCACGCCCGCCAGGGCGTCGTCGGGTACCGCCACGATCAACAGGTCGGTGGCGGCGCCGGCGACCGACGTCGCGGAACGGTTCGGAGTCTCCGGGAGCAGCAGCGCCATCCGGGCCTTCACGGCGCCGGAGATGCCGGAGGCGGCGACCACCCGGTGCCCGGCGGCGGCGAGGGCCGCGCCGAGCACGGCGCCCACCCGGCCGGCGCCGATCACGCCGACGGTGAGGGTACGGGGAAAGACCAGCGGGGCGCCGGCAGAGGCGCCGCCCGACGGTACGGCGGGCCCGTGCGGGGCGGCCGGACGCGGGCGCAGCGGTGCGCTCATGGCAATCGATCCAGTCCTGAGAGGGGTACCGGTCGATCGCAAGTATGCGCCCGGGTTACGGAACGAAAACAAGCATGTGTGAAAACCTTCACCGGGCGTGTGGAAGGCGGAATTCCGGGCACGGTACGACCCGCCGGAACCGGCTGGTCCGCGACCCGCGCCGCCATCCCGGGCGGCAGCCCGTACGGTCGGCGGGTGACCTCCGAGGACCGGCTGCCCTGGCGGGTGGCGATGGACCGGGCGCTCTACGGCCCCGGCGGATTCTTCGTCGCCGGGGCCGGTCCGGCCGCCCACTTCCGGACCAGCGCGCACGCCTCCCCGGTTCTCGCCGCCGCCCTGTTCCGCCTCATCTCCCAGGTCGACGCCGACCTCGGCCACCCTGCTCGGCTCGACGTGGTCGACGTGGGGGCGGGGCAGGGTGAACTGCTCCACGGGCTGCTGGCGCTGGCCGCCGGGCCCGCGGTGGGGACCTCCCCGGCCGCCGCCCGGCCGTCACCCTCCGGCCGGCAGGCCGTCCGTCCGCCGCTCGCCCGGCGGCTGCGGCTCACCGCCGTCGAGCGGGCCGCCAGACCCGAGGACCTGCCCAGGGAGATCAACTGGGTGGACGAGATCCCGGACGGGATCACCGGCCTGCTGCTGGCCACCGAGTGGCTGGACAACGTCCCGCTCGACGTGGCCGTACAGTCCGACGATGGCTGGCGCTACCTCCTGGTCGACCCCGCGACCGGGGAGGAGTCGGTGGGTGACCCGGTCAGCCCGCTTGACGGGGAGTGGCTGGACCGGTGGTGGCCGACCACGCCGGCCGACTCGGACCTGAGAGCCGAGATCGGCCGGACGAGGGACGAGGCCTGGGCCGACGCGGTCGGGAAGATCGACCGGGGGCTGGCGTTGGCCGTGGACTACGGGCACACGCGGACGGACCGCCCGGTCGACGGGACGTTGACCGGGTACCGGGGCGGGCGGCAGGTACCGCCGGTGCCGGACGGGTCGGGTGACGTGACCGCGCACGTCGCCGTCGACTCGGTCGCCTCCGCCGGCGCGCGGGTCGCCTGGTGCTCGTACCACCTGGTCTCGCAGCGCGAGGGGCTGCGGGCGCTCGGGGCCGACGGCGGGCGACCACCGCTCAGCCTGGCCGCCAGCGACCCGGCGGGCTACGTGCGGGCGCTCGCCGCCGCCTCGACGGCGGCCGAGCTGACCGACCCGGCCGGGCTGGGCGGGCACTGGTGGCTGCTGCAACCGGTCGGCGTCGCCCTCAATCCCTTCATGGCACGATGACGGGCATGACCACGGACGCCGACCTCCGCGAACTGACCGTCGGCACCGGCGCGGGCGGCGAGCAGCTCGGCACCGACATGGTGCTCAACATCGGCCCGCAGCACCCGTCCACGCACGGCGTGCTCCGGCTGAAGCTGGTGCTCGACGGCGAGCGGGTGGTCTCCGCCGACCCGATCGTCGGCTACATGCACCGGGGCGCGGAGAAGCTCTTCGAGGTGCGCGACTACCGGCAGATCATCGTGCTGGCCAACCGGCACGACTGGCTCTCCGCCTTCTCCAACGAGCTGGGCGTGGTGCTCGCCGTCGAACGGCTGATGGGCATGGAGGTGCCGGAGCGGGCGGTCTGGCTGCGGATGGCGCTCGCCGAGCTGAACCGGGTGCTCAACCACCTGATGTTCCTCGGCTCGTACCCGCTGGAGATCGGCGCGATCACCCCCGTCTTCTACGCGTTCCGCGAGCGGGAGACGATCCAGGCGGTGATGGAGGAGGTCTCCGGGGGCCGGATCCACTACATGTTCAACCGGGTCGGCGGCCTCAAGGAGGAGGTGCCGGCCGGCTGGACCGGGCGGGCCCGCGCCGCGATCGGCGAGGTGCGCCGCCGGCTGCCGGATCTGGACCACCTCATCCGGCGCAACGAGATCTTCCTGGCCCGTACCGTCGGGGTGGGGGTGCTGTCGGCCGCCGACGCCGCCGCGTTCGGCGCGTCCGGGCCGGTCGCCCGGGCCTCCGGCCTCGACCTGGACCTACGCCGCGACGAGCCGTACCTGGCGTACGACCAGCTCGACGTGCCCGTGGTCACCAAGACCGCCGGGGACTGCCACGCCCGCTTCGAGGTGCTGCTCGACCAGGTGTACGTCTCCCTCGACCTCGCCGAGCAGTGCCTGGACCGGGTGGACCGGCTCACCGGGCCGGTGAACACCCGGCTGCCCAAGGTGGTCAAGGCGCCCGAGGGGCACACCTACGCCTGGACCGAGAACCCGCTCGGCATCAACGGCTACTACCTGGTGTCCCGGGGCGAGAAGACCCCGTGGCGGCTCAAGCTGCGCACCGCCTCGTACGCCAACGTGCAGGCGCTCGCCACGCTGCTCCCCGGCTGCCTGGTGCCGGACCTGATCGCCATCCTCGGCTCGATGTTCTTCGTGGTCGGCGACATCGACAAGTAGCCGCCGGCGCGGTCAGCGCCAGCGGTCCGCGGAACGAGCCGCGCCGGCGCGGGGCACGTGGTCCTGCGGCGGGTAGCCGTACCCCTCCTCGCCACGCGGCCGGCCGTGCCGGGCCGGCTCGGGCTCGGCCGCCCGCCACTCGCCCGCGGACTGCGCGGTGCGCTGCGTCGGGGGACGCCACTCATCGGGTACGGGCACCCCGCCGGCCGGGAGCGCCGGGTGGCTCTCCTCGGCCCACCCGCCACCCCGACCGGGCTCGGCGTCCCGATCCTGGTCCCGGCGGGGCTCGCCACGGCGTACCGACGCCCAGCGGTCCTCGACCCGGTACTCGGTGCCGCCGCCGGCGGCGTGCACCGCCGCGCGCCGCTCACCGACCCGCACCTCGCGGCCGTGCTCGTCGTCGCGGACCGAGGCCCAGCGGTCCCCGGCGCGCAGCTCCGACCAGTAGTCGCCGTCCGGGTCGTCCGACGCCGGAGCGGCGGCCCGGCCGGGCCGCTCGGACGAGCCCCAGCCGCGGGCGTCCGGAGCGGCGTACGGGTCGCCCGGGTCCGCCCAGGACCGGTCGTCACCCGAGCCGCCCGGACCGGTCCACGACCGGTCGTCGCGCGGCCCGCCCGGACCGGCCGGCCAGCCCCGGTCGTCGCGAGGCGCTCCCTGTCCCGACCAGGCATGATCGTCCCGGGGCGCTTCCTGCCCGGGCCAGGCACGATCGTCCCGGGGCACTTCCTGCCCGGGCCAGGCCCGATCGTGGCCGGCACCGGCCTGGGCGGGCCAGGACCGGTCGTCGCCCGACCAGCCCCGGTCCTCCTCAGGCTCGCGGTGACCGGCCCACGAGCGCTCCGCCGGCTCCGTACCGACCCGGGCCCGTTCCTCCGGGGCCGGGGACCACCGGCCGGCGTACCCGCCGCCGTAGCGGTTGCCGGCCGCCGGATCGGCGCCGTCCACGATGGTGTGCCGGGTGGTGACGTGCACGGTCTCGGTGTGGCGCACCACCCCGACCTGACGCGAGGCGGGTTCCGGGCGGGCGTCCGGCTCGGCGGCGCGCGGCGCGCCGTACACGACGGCCTGGGGGCGGTCGGCGGCGTAGCCGGCGGGGCGCTCGGCGGCGTACCGGCCGGCGGGCTGGGGGCGACGGGACGCCTCCTCCTCGTTCCGGCGGTCACCGGCGGGCTGTCCCCAGCCCGTCGGGGCCTCGTCCGGAGCGGCGGGGCGGCCCCGGCCCGGTGCGTCGTCGTACGCCTCGGCGACCGGCACCCGGGCGCGGCCACCGACCTGCTCGTCAGAGGCCGGGGCGGTGATGCCCGCGGCGGCGGCGATGCCGGCGGCCGCGGCGTCCAACCGGCGACGCATCGCGGTGACCGACTCCTGGGCGCGCTGGGCCTGGTCGAGCGCCTGGTTGCCACGCTGCGCGGCGGCCACGATCTCGCCGCGCAACTCCCGGCGCAGCTGCTCGATCTCGTCGAGCAACTGCTCGGAGCCCGCCGCCGCGCCGCCGTCGGCGCGCAGCGCGATGGAGAGGCCGATCAGCACGACGGCCAGGATGGCCAGCACGGCGCCGACGCGCAGCGGGCCGTTGCCGTCGGCCACGAGGAGGATCAGCGCCGCAATGGGCGCGAGCGCCACACCGATCCAGAACAGGACGGTCAGCAGCGAGGACGGGCGCTTCTCGGCGGGCGCAACCGGGGCGGGCATGGCTGTGCAGAGTACCGAGTGTTCCCGCGGCTGGGAACGGGCCGAACGCACCGATGTCGCCGGGAGGCCGCACCCTCGACGCCGACCGCGGGCGGCCGCCGACGGGCCACTCGGGACCCGTCGGCGACCGGTGGGGTCAGCTGGCGGCGAGCGCCCCGTCCGACGAGAAGACCAGACCCGCACTCGCCTGGCCGCTCTTCAGCGCGCTCTTGGTCTGCGGGCCGCCGGCGTCCAGCGAGCTGAACGAGCCGGCCTTGAAGTCGTAGACCTCGACCAGGCCGGCCTGGCACTTCGGCCGCTGCGGGCACTCCGGCGGGCCGGCCAGCACGGTGGCCTGGCCGGAGCACTTGCTCGCCAGCTCGGAGAGCGTGGCCACCTTGTACTTGTCGGCGAAGGCCTTGGTGACGGCGAAGGCGTTCTGGTCCTGCGCGGCGGACGGCTTGCCGAAGGTGATTCCAGCCTTGTCGCCCTCCGCCTTCAGCGCGCTGACCGTCTTGTCCAGGTCGGGCGCGGAAACCGGCGGGGCGTCCTTGCCGTTGGCCTTGGTGTTGAGGAACTCCGCCATCGTCGCCGCGTACTCCGGGACGACCTGGATCTCGCCCTTGGCCAGGGCGGGCTCGTAGAGCTCCCGGTTGCCGATCGTCTGCACCTTGACCTGGTAACCGGCCGCGGTGAGCGCGATCTTGTAGAGCTCGGCGATGGTCTGGCTCTCGCTGAAGTTGCCCGCGCCGACCGTGACCTGGCCGCCCGGACCCTGCTGGATGCCCTCGGTCAGGTCGTTGGAGTCGGCGAACTCCTTCGCCGCGACCTGCGGGGTCTTGCGCTCGACGTCGACGGACTTGTTCAGCTCGATCAGCTTCGGCGTGTCCAGCTTCTCGGAGACCTTGTCCAACGCGGCGACGAGCTGCGGGCTGGCCGCCTTCGCGTTGATCGCCGGGAGGACGTTGTCGCTGTTCTGGAGCTTCTTGTCGTCGGTGAGGACGACCAACTGGTCACCCTTGACCGGGGCGCAACCGGCCCCGGAGGCGCCCTTGTCGGGCGCTTCGGTGCCGGACGAACCGCCCTTGCCGCACCCGGTGAGGAGCCCGGCCGCAGCCAGGGCGCCGACCGCCCCGATGGCCAGCCTTGTACGTGCGCGCATCAAAGCCCGCCTTCCGTGTCCCGGCGCGGCCCCCTCGGGCCGGCCGCGTGTCCGACGGGCGATCGGTCAACTGAACGCCCGCAACTTCCACCCAACATATTCCCCGGAGGCACCGACAACATGTGGCGACCTTCGTCACCGGATCGTCACCGTCGCGTCCGGCGCGGGCCCTCTAGCGTACCGGCGGGTCAGTCGCCACCGGCGACGGCGGCCGCCGCCCGACGGTCCGCCCCGGGGCGGGCGCGGCGCAGCGGTCGGGGGGTGACCACCCGCTCGACCAGCGCGAGGAGCAGCTCGACCAGCACGGCGAGCCCGGCCACCAGCACGCCCCCGGCGACGATCTGGCCACCACCGGCCGCGATGTCGAGCCCGAAGCCGGCCCGGATGATCTGGCCCAGCCCGCCGCCGTTGACGAAGGAGGCCAGCGCCGCGGTGGCGACCACCTGCACGGCGGCGGTACGGAAACCGGCGGCCAGGTACGGCACGGCGAGCGGCAGCTCCACCCGGCGCAGCAACTGCCCGCCGGAGAGTCCCATCCCGCGCGCCGCGTCCCGGGCCTCCGGGTCGGCCTGCCGCACCCCGGTGTACGCGTTCGCCAGCAGCGGTGGCACCGCGAACACGGCCAGCGCGACCACCACCGACGGCCGGCCGAAGCCGAGGAAGGTCAGCGGCAGGATGGTCAGCAGGGCCAGGGTCGGGATCGCCAGGGTGACGTTGGAGATCAACAGCACCCCGCCGCCGCCCCGGCCGGTGTGCCCGAGCCAGAGCCCGATCGGCCAGGCCACCAGGCAGCCCAGCAGCACCGCCGCGGCGGACATGCTGAGGTGCTCGCCGAGCCGGTCCAGGACGCCGCCCGGGTTCGTCCAGTTCAGCGGGTCGTTCAGCCAGCGCACGGCCTGTTCGATCGCGTTCATGAGACGCGCCGCCGCAGCCACGGGGTGAGCAGCCGGCCCACCCCGGCCAGGACCAGGTCCAGCACCAGCGCGAGCAGGACGCAGAGAAGCGTGCCGGTCATGATCTGGGCCTTGTAGAAGTTGTTCTGGAAGCCGGCGAAGATCAGTTGCCCCAGCCCTCCGCGACCGACGACCACCCCGACTGTGACCAGCGCCACCGTCGAGACGGTGGCCAGCCGCAGCCCGGTGAGGATGCCGGGCAGGGCCAGCGGCAGCTCGATCCGGAGCAGCCGGCCCCAGCGGCCGTACCCCATCCCCTCGGCGGCCTCGCGGACCTCGGGGGGCACCTGGTTCAGCCCGGCCACCGCGTTGCGGACGATCACCAGCAGGGCGTAGAGCACCACCACGCTGAGCACGGTCACCACGCCGATGCCCAGATAGGGCGCGAGGAAGGCGAACAGCGCCAGCGAGGGGATCGTGTAGAGCACGCCGGTGAGGGCCAGGATCGGCCCGGCGAGGGACCGGAACCAGTACGCCGCCACCGCCAGCGGCAGCGCCACCGCCGCGGCGATCAGCACCGCTCGGGCGGTCAGCGAGGCGTGCTCGCGCAGCGCGGCGAGGATCGTGTCAGAGTTGTCCCGCACGTACGGCCAGGAGAACCACGGGTTCTCCGGCTCGGCCCGGTAACTCAGGTGGAGGGACACAGGTGGACGTTACCCCGGGGACCACCGGCGACGCCGGACACGGCGCTGCCTCCATCACGCTGGAGGGGATCCGCAAGCGCTATCCGGACGGGACCGAGGCGGTTCGGGAGCTGAGCCTGGAGGTGAAGGCCGGCGAGCTGGCGGTGCTGATCGGTCCGTCGGGCTGCGGCAAGTCCACCGTGCTCCGGATGATCAACCGGCTGATCGAGCCGACCGGCGGCCGGATCCTGCTCGGCGACGACGACGTCACCCGGGTCGACCCGGTCAAGCTGCGCCGCCGCATCGGGTACGTCATCCAGAACGTCGGTCTCTTTCCACACCAGACCGTCAGCGCGAACGTGGCGACCGTGCCCGGCCTGCTCGGCTGGCCGCGGGAGCGGACCCGCCGGCGGGTCGACGAGCTGCTGGAACTGGTCGGCCTCGACCCGGCCCAGTTCGGCCGCCGCTACCCGCACGAGCTCTCCGGCGGTCAGCGGCAGCGCGTCGGGGTGGCGCGGGCCCTCGCGGCCGACCCGGTGGTGCTGCTGATGGACGAGCCCTTCTCCGCCGTCGACCCGATCGTCCGGACCCGGCTGCAGGAGGAGTTCCTCCGGCTCCAGGCCGAGGTCCGCAAGACCATCGTGCTGGTCACCCACGACCTGGACGAGGCGGTCCGGCTGGGCGACCGGATCGCGGTGCTCTCCCAGGGCGGGCGGCTGGAGCAGTACGACACCCCGGCCGCCATCCTCGGCTCGCCCGCCTCGCCGTTCGTCCGCGAGTTCGTCGGCGCCGACCGGGGCATCCGCCGGCTGGCGGTCACCCCGATCACCCGGGAGGTACTCGATCCGCTCCCGGCGGGGGGCGGGGCGGAGCTGCCCGCGGTGCCGCTGGGCGGGTCGGCGTACGACGCGTTGGGCGTGCTGCTCACCTCGGCCGCCGAGCACGCCGTGGTGACCGAGGACGAGCGCCCGGTCGGGCTGCTCAGCCGGCAGCGGGTACTGGGCCTGGGGGCCGTGGCGGACTGACCCCCCAGGCCGCACCGGCAGGCGGCCGGCGACGGGTGCCAGGCGACCTCAGGCGCGGGCGGCGTTTGGCGCGGGCGGCGGTCAGGCGCGGCCGCCGAGGCTGGCGGTGCCGACGATCCAGCCGGCGAAGAGGCCGTACGTGGCACCGGTGCTCGCCGCCTGGAAGGCCGCGAGCAGCGAGCCGTCCGGCCCGAGCAACGCGGCGAGCAGCCCGGTGAAGCCGCCGGCCAGGGCGTACGCCGCCCAGCCGGAGAAGAACTGGCTGACCGAGCCCTGCACCCGGGCCACCTGCGAGGCGGGCAGCAGGTAGAGGAGGACCGCGGCCAGGATCACCATCAGCACGGCCCGCAGGTCGGTGGCGAACACCCCCTGCGCCGGGTCGTCGGAGTGCAGCCGCCAGGCCGGCCAGGCCAGCAGCCGCAGGAACCAGCCGCCCGCGCCGTCCGGGTCCGTGTGGCCCTGGACCCATCCCACGTACGCGGGACTGCCGCCGACCCCGACCAGGAGCAGCACGGCCAGGGTGCCGGTGCCCGCGGCGGTGCCGTACCCGCTGACGGTCCGGGGGCGGTTGGTGAGGGCCATGGTGCGGTCAGTTCCCGGCTTGCGCAGCCGGGCAGACCTGCGCGTACGCGCGACCGCCGTGGGTCGGCGGACAGCCATCGGAGGAGTCAGTGCTTCAGCAGGTAGTCGATGAAGGCTGCCCGCAGCAACGGCTCGGACTCCTCGTAACCGTGGCCGGTCAGCTCCCGCCAGAGGGCGTTGGCCTCGTCGATGATCGGCCCGACCGAGTTGGGCGCGCCGTCCAGCGCTGCGGCCTCGTCCGCATTCGGCAGGTGCCGCAGCACCGACCAGAAGAAGGCCACGTCGCGGCGCTCCCGGGCCAGGGCGAACGCCCGCTCGCGCAGCTCCTCCGTGGAGAGCTGGTCGAGCTGGTCGAAGGTACGGCCGCCGGTGGCAGGAGATTCGGTCATGCCGCCGAGCCTAACCGGCGAGATCAGGCTCGGCGCACCGGACGCGGCCCGGTCAGCGGTCGTCGGCGTCCCAGCGCTGCGGGCCGCTCTCCCAGCGGGGCGCCTCCCACGGGTCGACCGTGGTCTCGGCGGCCTGCACGGGCAGCACCGACGGCCAGGTGTCGACCGGGCCGGGCCGGGACAGCGCCCAGCCCGTGCTGATCGTGCCGTCCCCCGCCGGTACCTGCTCGAACGCCTGGCCGGTGACCGAGCGCGGTCGACCGAGCGCCTCGACCAGCCGGGTGACCAGCAGCCCGCCGGCGAGGGTGACCCCGCCGACGGCCCACCGGCTGACCGTCCAGCCGCGGGCCTGCGCCCAGGCGAGGAAGACCACGACCAGGCTGACCGCGAAGAGGGTGCCGAGGATGCCGCCACGCCGGCCGTACGCGCTGGTGCCGGCGAGCATCGCCGTGCCGACGGCGAGGATCGACCAGTCCAGCCCGGAGGTGGGCGCCACCGGGCCGGTCCCGTTGGCCGCGATCAGCACCCCGGCGAGCATGGCCAGCACGGTGGAGCCGACCAGCGCCAGGGCGGTGATCAGCGCGGCGACGGTGCCCCGCCGCCGGGCCGGGTCGCCGACCGGTCGGAACCGGCCGACCAGCCGCCGGATCGCCTTGACCGCGCCGAACAGACCGCCGAGGACGGCCACCGCGGCGAAGCCGGCGAAGAGGTTGACGGCGGTGCCCCGGGGGTCGTACGTGCCCTGGACCACGATCGGGCCGGTGCGCCGCTCGATGTACACGATCACCCCGGCCGCGCCTGCCAGGCTGGCCGCCCAGCCGGGCACGTGCAGCACCACCACCGCCAGGGCCAGGACCGCGCCGCCCAGGGCGGCCACCGCCACCGCCGGGAGGAGCGCCTCCCGCAGACCCTGGTCGCCCTGCTCGGCGAAGTGCAGCGCGGCGGCCACCGCGACCGGGCCGACCGCCAGGTTCACCGCGGCGGCGCGCAGGCTCAGGCCGGCGGCGAGGGCCAACAGGCCGAGCGCGACCACGTCGACGAGCAACGACTTCAGGCCGTCGCCGCGCAGCGCGCCCGCGTTCCTATGCCAGAGCAGGTACGTCAGCCCGGCCAGCCCGGCCACCAGCAGGAACTCCCAGACCACGTGGACGGCGATCCGGTCCCGACCGGGCTCGCCGTCCACGGGGTCGTCGAAGACGTGCTCCAGCACGGCGGCGGGCACGCCCGACGACGGCTCCGCCGGCGCATCCCGGCCCGTTTCGTCGTACACCATCAACCGCGCCTCCCACATCGCCGGCCGACCGGTCCGACGCGCGGACGGACCGGCGGCGGCCGTTGCTACCGGTCGCCAGGGACGGTACCTGCGGGCCGGGGTGGGGGGAAGCCCCTGATCAACGCTGGCCGGGGCGGCTCTCCCGGTCGCCGGGCTCGCGGTCCTCGTCGTCCTCCTGCTCCGGCACCCGGCAGGCCCGCTCCAGCCAGAGCGCGGCGGCGACCAGGGCGAGCGACGCGAGCAGCCCGCCGCCCGCGGCGGGTCGGTCACTGACGGCGGCGTTGGTCCGCTCGACGAAGAGCCACCCGGTCAGCCCCGCGTAGAAGCCGGCGAAGATGGCCGCGGCCAGCGCGGAGGCCTTGGCCAGCACCACGAACCGGGCGACCAGCAGCGGGTTGACCGGCTCCCGGCCGGGCCTGCGCTCGATCCGGCCGCGGGTGTTGACCGCGGCGTACGCCTCCAGCACGGCGAGGCCGGCCAGCGTGACCACCGGCAGCCAGGGCAGGTTCGGCGCGGAGGGGTAGTAGAAGCTGCTGATCAGCAGCCAGGCCACCGCGGCGGCGGCGAGGGCGGCCACCGCCAGCGTGGAGATCCGGGTCGGACCCATCCGGAAGCGGTCGGGGTCGCGCGGGGACTGTGCCTGGCTCATGCCGTCCGGCTCCAGTGGGTCATGTGTCCGACTCTAACGTCAGATCCGGTCGGGGACTCAGTTCCAGGGCGTCCCGGGCCAGCGGCTCGGCGTTGAGCAGGTCGGTCAGCCAGCCGTGCCCGGGCAGCCGCCCGTGCGGCTCGATGTCGATCCACGGCCGGAGCACGAAGGCCCGCAGCTGGGCGCGGGGGTGCGGCAGGGTCAGCTCCGGGTCGTCGCTGAGCACCGGCTCGCCCGCGTCGTCCCAGACCGCGATGACGTCGACGTCCAGGGTGCGCGGCCCGAACCGGCGTTCCGGGTCGCGGGTCCGCCCGGCCGCGGTCTCCGCGGCCCGGGCCCGGGCCAGCCAGTCCCGGGGGGTCGCCGCCGGGTCCGCGACCATCATCGCCGCGTTCAGGTACGCGGGCTGGTCGGTATCCCCCCACGGTGGCGTCTCGTACACGCCGGAGACCACCAGCACCGCGTCGCCGAGGGCGCCCACCGCCGAGCGCAGGTGGCCCAGCCGGTCGCCGAGGTTGCTGCCGATCGACAGCACGGCCCGGGTCACCGGGTACGCCGCATCGTGACGGCCACGTCCCGGAAGGCGTGCGGGATCGGGGCCTCGGGCTTGTGCACGGTGACCATGGCGGCGCCGACCAGCGGTTCGGCGAGGCAGACCGCGAGCAGCCGGTCGGCGAGGGTCTCGATCAGGTTGACCGGCTCTCCGGTGATCACCGCGACGAGCCGCTCGGCCAGCTCGCCGTAGTGCACCGTGTCGGTCACCTCGTCGGAGCGGGCCGCCGGGGCCAGGTCGAGTTCGAGCACCGCGTCGACCACGAACTCCTGCCCCTGGGCGCGCTCGAAGTCGTAGACGCCGTGCCGGCCGCGCGCCCGCAGCCCGGTCAGCTCGATCCGGTCGGTCATCGCGCTCCTTCTCCTCGTGCCGTACCCGCCGTCCGGCCTCCTTCGTCGCCGGGCGGCTCTCCGCCACTCCCGGCGGGCCGGACGGCCGCTCCGGCGACCAGGCGGGGGCGACCGGTGGCGGCCCAGACGGCGAGCGCGTCGGCGGTGGCGCGGACGTCGTGCACGCGTACCCCCCAGGCGCCGGCGGCGACGGCGAGCAGGCTGGTGGCGACGGTGGCCGCCTCCCGTTCCGCGGTTGGGCGGGGCGTCCCGTCCGGGCTGGCCAGCAGCCGGCCCAGGTACGACTTGCGGCTCGCCCCGAAGAGCAGCGGGAAACCGAGTTCGAGCAGCTCGGGCAGGCGGGCGCTGAGCTCCCAGTTGTGCGCGGCGGTCTTGGCGAAGCCGAGCCCGGGGTCGACGATGATCCGGTCTGCCGCCACCCCGGCGGCGAGCGCCTCGTCCACCCGCTGGGCCAGCTCGGCCCGGACGTCGGCGACCACGTCGGTGTAGCTGGCCAGGTCGCGCATCCCGCGGGAGTGTCCCCGCCAGTGCATGAGCACCCAGGGGCAGCCGGCGTCGCGGACCACCCGGGCCATGTTCCGGTCGGCGAGACCGCCGGAGACGTCGTTGACCACGTCGGCGCCGGCGGCGAGGGCCGCCTCGGCGACCCGGGCCCGGCTGGTGTCGATGCTGACCGGGATGCCGGCCGCGCTGAGCTCCCGGATCACCGGCAGCACCCGGGCCGTCTCGGTCTCCGCGTCGACCCGGTCGGCACCGGGACGGGTCGACTCTCCGCCCACGTCCACAAGGTCCGCGCCGGCCGCGCGCAGTCGCACTCCGTGTCCGACGGCGGCGTCGAGATCGGCGTACCTGCCGCCGTCTGAGAAGGAGTCGGGCGTGACGTTGAGGACGCCAATCACCACCGGGGCCTGCGCCCGCACCAGATCGGTCACGACTAGACCGTACCGGTCGCCAGCAGGGCCTCCGGCGGCCCGGCCCCGGACCGTCGACGACGCCCCTGACATGCCAATTGGAACAGGTGCACGATCGGTCGTCGGGGTCGTATCGGGTCGAGTCTTCGCGGCTTGTCGCAAAGGTGACCGGGCCGTACGCTTTGGAATTGCCCAGCATCGAGAGGCGAAGCCTGGAGGGAGGGCCGAAGCGGGAGAAAATCCCCCAAAGCTCGCCACCCTCCGTGGCGAGTAACGGACGCAGCGTCGCCGACGCTGCGCACATTGAGCACCAATCCCGCCAGGCTTGACTACTGCACCACCGCGGCGTCGCCGGCCGCGACATGGGGAGGTTTCCAGTGATCGCCATCGAGCTCATGGGGACGGCGTCGTCCGCCGTCGGCCACGCGCTCCACGCCCTGGCGTCGACTCCACTCGCCGAGCCGGCGCCCAAGGGCATCGACACCGAGGGCGTCGTCACCTTCTTCGCCAGCAAGATCGCGCCGATCCTGCTCGCCGTGCTCGGCGTCATCTTCATCGGCCGCGCCAGCCGGGGCGAGATCTCGAAGGTGCTGACCAGCTCGGCCATCGCCATCGTCGGCCTGGCCTTCATCGCCGGCGCCGCCACCCTCTTCTTCGTCGGCGACTACCTGATCAACCTGATCTTCCAGTAGGCGCGGGCGACCATGCGGCTGCGCACCGACGACGACATCTACCGGGCTCGGCTCGTCTATCTCGGGCCACCCGGCTACACCCTTCCCGTGCACCTGCCGTACGCCCAGTACGGCCTGTTCATGCTGCTCGTACCCCTCTACATGTTCATCCACTGGCTGTTCACGCTGACGGTCGAGCTCTTCCCCGCCTGGGAGATCTCGCTCGCCATCGTGACCACCTCGTTCATCTTCCGGTACGTCGACCCGGACCGACCGGCGCGCATGGTCATCCGTACCGCGCTGACCGACTGGCGACGCACCCGGGAGCCGGCCGCCGAGCTGCGCGACCCGCGCCTGGTGGCGAGCCGGATCAGGATCCGGGAGGAACTGGCATGACCGGGCGTACGCCGATCGGGAAGACGAACGACGCGGGCGAGGCGGTCGCATGAATCGCTCTTCCACGCCGGGTTCCCCGGCCGGGGGGCACGCCGGTCCGCCCGGTGACCGTGCGCGATCGTTCGACTACCCGGAGGCCGAGGAACTGGACGAGGTCGCCCTCGACCCGGCCCTGGCGACCAGCCCCGGGCACGGGCGGGTCGGCGTCTTCCAGCCGCCCCGGCCCACCCCGCCGCGCGGCCCGTCGGCGGCGGGCGAGCAGACCGCGCCCCCGGTCGGCGACAGCGGCGACATCGACTCGCCGTTCCTCGACCTCTTCGGCGGCGCGCAGCCCGGCGGGCGACGCCCGACCGCGCCCCCCGCGCTCACCCGGTCCACGGCGCCACCCCCCGCCGAGCCGGACCCGGTGGTCGCGCCGCCCCGCCGCGGCGTCGGGCGGGAGGCGCTGCCGATCCCGCACCAGCACACCGCCCCCGCCGCGCCGGCCGGAACGACGCCGCCGGCCGCGCTCAGCCGCACCCGCGAGAGCGCGGCGGACGTTCCGCGCTCGGCGCCCCGCGCTTCCGAGCCGCCGGCCGAAGCCCCGGGCCTGGCGCCGACCCTCGATCCGACGTCCGGGACGACCGGCCGGAACCGGGTGCCGCACCAACCCGGCGACCGGCTGCCCGTACTGCGGACGACCGCCGAGCCCGAACTGACCGACCCGCCGGCGGAATTTTCGGTGGACCCGCAGAACCGCCGGCAGGCCGGCGGACTCGACCGCGGCGACCGCCGGGCGGACCAGGAGCGGACCGCCGCGCCGGGCGGACGGGAGGTGGCGGCGTCGGCCACCCGCGAGCTGGCCGCACCGCCCGGCCGCGAGGTCGCGCCGGCCCGGCAGCGCTCCGCCGCGGAGCGGAGCGGCAGACCCGCCAAGCCGGTCCGGGTCCGCCCCCCGAAGATCAAGTTCGGGGACCGCGACCCATCGGTCGAGCTGGCGATCACCGAGATCGCCGGTCACCTGACCTTCACCCCGAACACCGTCACCGCCTGGTACTGGCTGCCCGAGGTGCGCTGGGCGTTCCGCCCGGACGCCGAGCGGGAGGCGCTGCTCTCCGCCATCTCCGAGCAGTACGCCGGCCTGGCCGGCTTCCGGCTGCACCTGCGCCGCACCAGCCGGCCGTTCCCCGCCGACGAGTGGGCCCGCACCATCGACGCGCTCACCGCGTCCCCGCTGCCCGACGTGCCCGGCACGACCGGCTGGGCCGACCACCTGGTCGCCGCCCAGCGGCACCTGATGGCGGTCAACCACGCCGAGGGGCAGACCTACCTGGGGGTCACCTTCGCCCGCCGGTCCCTCGGCGACTCGCTCACCGAGCGGCTGCTACGCACCTTCGGCCGGGGCACCGCCGACGGCGAGCGCCGCAAGCTGGGCCGGACGGTCGAGCAGTTCGACGAGGTGCTCGGCGCGTTCGGCATGCGAGGCCGCCGGGTCACCGCGCAGGAGCTGGAATGGCTGCTCTACCGCTCCGTCGCGCTCTGCATGTCGCCCCCCGGCACCCTCTCCCCGGTGACCAACGGCCGGTGGGAGCGCGGCGACCTGCTCGCCCTGACCGAGCAGGTGGAGCGCTACCGCACCCCGTACGGCTCGACGGTCAAGCTGGTGAACCGGATGACCGGCGAGGAACGGCACGTCGCCGTCCTGGCGGTCGGCCGGATGGAGCCGCTGGAGATCCCCGAGCGGCACGAACCCTGGCTGCACTTCCACGAGCGGCTGCCCTGGCCGATGGAAATCTCCACCCGGGTGGACATCCTCGGCTCCGGTGACTCCTTCCGAAACCTCGAGCACCGGCTCCGAATGATCCGGTCCCAGCAGCTCGACTACGCCGAACACGGCATCGACGCCCCGCCCGAGCTGGAACGACTGGCCAAGCGGGCGCTGGTGATCGGCGACGAGATGACGACCGGGCTGCCGGTGGACTCGGCCCGCGCGCACGGCTGGCACCGGATCGCCGTCGGCGGCCGCACCCGGGAGGAGTGCCTGGAGCGGGCCCGCCGGCTCATCCAGCTCTACTCGCGCGAGCTGCGCATCTCGCTGCAGCACCCGAAGAACCAGGACTGGCTGGCCCGCGAGTTCATCCCCGGCGAGCCGATCGCCAACACCGGCTACGTCCGGCGGATGCCGGTCCCGCTGCTCGCCGCCGCGCTGCCGCAGGCCGCCTCCACGGTCGGCGACCGGCGGGGCGACCTGATCGGGCGTACCGCCGGCACCTGCCGCCGGCCGGTCTTCCTCGACCTGCACTTCCCGATGGAGGTGCGGGAACGCTCCGGGCTCGCCGTCTTCGTCGCCGAGCCGGGCGGTGGCAAGTCCACCCTGCTCGGCGCGCTCGGCTACCTGGCCGCCCGGCGCGGGGTGCAGGTCACCCTGCTCGACCCGTCCGGCCCGCTGGCCCGGCTCTGCGCCATGCCCGAGCTGCGGCCGTACTCCCGGGTGCTCAACCTGACCGGCTCCGAGCAGGGGACGCTGGCGCCGTACGCGCTGATCCCGACGCCGCTGCGCAGCGAGTTCGGCGCCGGCGCGGCCGGCGACCGGGAGTTCGAGATCGCCGTCTCCAACGCCCGGGCCGAGCGCCGGATGCTGGTGCAGGACATCTGCATGATGCTGGTGCCGCCGCAGGTCGCCCGCGAGGCCTCCACCGCCACCCTGTTCCGGCACGCGGTCCGCCAGGTGCCGGCAGAGGAAACCTCCACCCTGGACGACGTGGTCGCCTGCCTGCAGGGGCTCGACGACGACGCCGGCCGGGAGCTGGCCAATCTGCTGCTGGATACCGCCGAGATGCCGCTGGCCATGCTCTTCTTCGGCCGCCCGCCGGAGGGGCTGCTCGGCGCCGACGCGGCACTCACCGTGATCACGATGGCCGGCCTGCGGCTGCCCGACCTCAAGATCGAACGCGAGTACTGGTCCGCCGAGGAGGCCCTCGCCCTGCCGATGCTGCACACCGCCCACCGGCTCGCGGTCCGCCGCTGCTACGGCGGCTCGATGTCGTCGCGGAAGCTGGTCGGCCTGGACGAGGCGCACTTCATGGAGGGCTGGCGCTCCGGGCGATCATTCCTGGTCCGCCTCGCCCGGGACTCCCGCAAGTGGAACCTCGCCGCCCTGGTCGCCTCGCAGAACCCGAAGGACATCCTCGGCCTCGACGTGCAGAACCTGGTCTCCACCGTCTTCGTCGGCCGGATCGCCGAGGACACCGAGATCGCCTCCGAGGCGCTCCGGCTGCTCCGGGTGCCGGTCAACGACGGCTACGAGGCGACGCTGGCCTCGCTGTCCCAGGCGGACGCGGGCTCGGTCGCCCGGCTCGGGTTCCGCGAGTTCGTGATGCGCGACGTCGACGGCCGGGTGCAGAAGATCCGGGTCGACGTGTCGTACGTCGACGGGCTGTTGGAACACCTCGACACCACTCCCGCAGCGGTCGCCCAAGCGGCCGGGCAACTACCGACCGTCCTGGCTGATCTGGAGGCGTGACATGGCGAGGGCCAGGGCACGGATCGCGGCGCTCCTCCTCGCGCTCGGCATACTCGCCGTGGCCACCATTGCCTGGCCGGTGATCGGAGCGACACCCGCGTACGCCACCCCGCCGACGGCCCAGGCCCGGGCCGAGCTGTGCAGCACCACGGAGTGGCAGGCCGACTTCCGCGCCTGCGTCGCGAAGCTCAAGGAGGTCAGCCAGGATCAGGTCGAGTGCCGCAACGCCCCGGTCCCCGGGGCGCCGGACTCCGGTCTGGCCGGTTGGTTCGCCTCCCGCCCGGACTCCGCCAAGCTGCCCGGCCCGAAGGGCCTCTACAGCGACTACGGCTACGCCGGATACAGCTACACGACGTACGACGTCGACGGCGGCTGCGCGTCGTCGGTGCTCCATCCGGACTACCGCTTCACCACGATGGTGGCCAACGGCGAGTTCATGTTCGCCAACGCGGTGATCGGTGCCTCGAACGCGTTGCGGGAGCGGGCGTGGGATCCGCGGTCGATGTGGGGCTGGGCGGATCCGCTGGTGGAGCACGCCACCAAGGCCGTCTACCAGAAGGTGTTCAGCGTCTTCGGCATCGTCACCCTCTGCGTGGTCGGTCTCTACCTGCTCTGGCGCTCCCGTCAGTCGGACATGAGCAACGCCATGACGACAGCCGGCTGGGCGCTGCTGGTGATGGTGGCGGTCACCGCCCTGGCCGCCTGGCCGGTCAAGTCGGCGAACATCGCCGACAACACTCTGGTCACGACGCTGGGTGTGGTGCACGACGCGGTCGGCCCGGCTACCCGGGACACTCCGCCGGGCAAGTGCGACGACCCCAACCCCGAGGCTTGCAGGGATCATCGTCCCCCGGCGGTCCGGGCCAGCGACACGGCCACCGAGACGATGCTCTACCGGAACTGGCTGCGCGGGGTGCTCGGCTCGGCCGACAGCGAGACCGCGAAGAAGTACGGTCCGGCGCTCTACGACGCCAAGTCGCTCTCCTGGGAGGAGGCGGAGAAGCTCCGCCAGAACCCGGCCACCCGTGGGGCGACCATCAAGGCGAAGCAGCAGCAGTGGGCCCGGGTCGCCGAGCAGATCAAGACGGAGGATCCGGAGGCGTACGAGTACCTTCAGGGCGTCCGGGACATGGACCGGATCGGCGCCGGCTTCATCGCGGTGCTGGCCTCGCTGCTCTTCGCGATGTTCGACCTGACCGCCTCGCTGCTGGTCCTGCTCGGCTTCCTGATCTTCCGGTGGGCGGTGATCGCTGCCCCGATCCTCGGCACGGTCGGGCTGATGCGCCCGGCCAGCGCCGGCCTGCGTCGGCTGGCGAACGCGGTCGTCGCCGCGGTCTTCAACATCGCCATCTTCGGCACTGGCGCGGCCATCTACCTCTTCGCCGTCGACCTCATCATGAACACGCCCACCCTGCCCGGCTGGCTCCAGGTGGTGCTGGTCTGGCTCTGCGGGGTGGTCGGCTGGCTGCTGCTCCGTCCGTACCGGCGGATCACCCAGCTCGGCGGCAAGGACAGCAGCGAGGCGATCAGCTCGGCCGGTTCGTGGCACCGCCGGTTCTTCCGGGACGTGCGGGTGGCGGCCCGGTTGGACGTGGTCGAGCCCGGCGGCACGGTGGAGCCGGCGCTCGGCCGGCGGCGCGGCGTGCCGGTCGAGCAGGGCAGCCTGCGGCCGGAGGCCCGGCACGAGGACCCGTCGCACGCCGCCGCCGAGCGGCAGCGGCCGGACGGGCGCGAACGGACGGACGACGCGCCGGCACCGGAGCAGCCGGGCGGCGGGCGGACCACCACCGCGCCCCGCCCCCGGCGTCGCCAGCCGGCCACCTGGACCGAACCGAACGTGCCGGAGGAGGCCTCGGCGTTCGCCATCTACCGTCCGGGCTCCGCCGAGCCCGCGCCGGCCACCAAGCCGACGCCGCGGGTGCGCTCCGAGGCGCGGTGAGCACGATGCGACGGGCGCTGGAATTCCTGTTCACCCGGGTACTGCGGTCCCGGCTCGGCGTGGCGGTGGTGATCGCCGTCCTGGTCTTCGGCGTGATCGGGGCGGCACGCCTGGTCTCCGGCCCCGTCGACCCGTCCACCGGCCTCAGCAACCGGCCACGGGAGCCCATCAGCACGGTGGACCCGGCGGCCGGTGACGACGGGGTGCTGTCGAGCGCGGCGCCCGCCAAGCCGAAGACCCGGCCGGGCGAGCTGACCCCCGAGCAGGCCGCCGGCCGGTTCACCAGCGCCTGGCTGGCCGGACCGGGCAGCAGCGGGGACGAATGGCAGGCACGACTGCGCCCGATGTCGACCCCCGCGCTGACCGAGAAGCTGACGGGCGCGGACCCGGAGACCGTCCCCGCCCGGCGGGTGACAGGCCAGATCACGCTCCGTCCCCGGACGGAGTCCTTCGTGGAGGCCCTCGTCCCGCTGGACAACGGTCGTCTCCGACTGGAACTGGTGGCCCCCGACGGCCGGTGGCTGGTGGACGTCGTGGACTGGGAGCGCCAATGAGCGAGCAGTGGGGGGACGGCACTCCGCCACCCCGCCGCCGGAAGCTTCGGCTCGGCGTCGTGGCCGCCGCGGTGACGACCGCGCTCACTGTGCTCTGCTGCGTGGGCGGCGCAGCGGCCTTCTTCCTCACCGAGCTGGGCGGCGACGAGAAGGGCGACGCGTCCGTGGCCGGGCTGGCCTGCGACGCGGCCCACCGCGTCAGCATCATCGGTGACATGCCCCGCTTCGCCGAGTACGGCGAGGGGCAGCTCCGCAACGCCGCGGTCATCATCAAGGTCGGCCAGGACATGAAGGTGCCGGCCCGGGGCTGGGTCATCGCCGTGGCCACCGCGATGCAGGAGTCCACGCTGCGGAACCTCGCCAACAGTGGCGAGCCAGCCTCTCTGAAGCTGCCGAACGAGGGTGTCGGCTCCGACCACGACTCACTCGGCCTGTTTCAGCAGCGACCCGGCTGGGGCAGCGTCGCGCAACGCATGACGCCCACCTACGCCGCCGGCAAGTTCTACGAGAAGTTGGTCAAGGTCCGGAACTGGGAGCACCGGCCGCTGACCGTCGTGGCCCAGCGGGTACAGGTCAGCGCGATCCCGGACGGGTACGCCAAGCACGAGGAGCTGGCCGGCCGGATCGTCGACGCGCTGGCCGGCGGTGCCGCGCGGACGGTCCAGATCGCCGGCAAGGCGGTCTGTGACGCGGCCGGCGGCGCGCGGATCGCCGCGTCAGGCTGGACCGCGCCGATCCCAGGCCGCGCCGGCTCCGGCTTCCGCACCGCCGACCGGCCCAGTCACAACGGGGTCGACATCGCCGCGGACAAGCGGACGGAGATCCACGCGGCATCCGCCGGGCGGGTGCTGGTGGCCCGCTGCGACCCGGACCACGCCGGGCGACGGGACTGCGACCGCGACGGCTGGCCGGGCAAGGGCGGCTGCGGCTGGTTCGTGGACATCCTGCACGCCGGCGGGTACATCACCCGCTACTGCCACATGGTCGAGCGCCCGAAGGTGGTTCCCGGCCAGGCGGTGGCGGCCGGTGAGGTGATCGGCCTCTCCGGCAGCAGCGGCAACTCCTCCGGGCCGCACCTGCACTTCGAGGCGCACGTGGACGGCGACCGGTCCAGCCGTGGCGCGATCAACCCGGTGCCGTTCATGCGGGAACACGGCGCGCCGCTGGACGCCAGCACGTGAGGCCCGCCGACGGATGACCGGACCGCTGCCCGACCCCTTCGCGGACCAGCCCGACTGGGCACCGCAGCCGCCCCGACCGATCGAGATCGTCCCCGCCACCGGCCGGGTGGAGCTGCGCGGCCGACGGGTGCTGGTCGGGCTGCCCGGCCTGGGCTGGCGGGGTGACCTGCGCGCCGACGAACGGGTGGTGCAGGGCAGCCGGACCTACGTGCCCGTCATCCCCGAACACGAGTGGTACCGCGCCGAGTCCGAGCAGGTGGAGGTCTTCGCGCCGCTGGTACCGGTCGAACGTGTCTGGGTCGAGACGGTCGGCGACCGGAGGAACGCGCCCCGCGAATCCGGGATCCGGCTGGTCTCCCTCGACGCGCCGGCCCACCCGGGGCCGACCCCCGTCTTCGAGGCCGACGCGGTGGCCGGCCGACGGGTCGTGCACGTCGTCGAGTCGACCGAGCACCGCGACCTGCGGGCGGTGACCGAGACCTACTCCGGCGCCGAGGGAGACATCTGCGTCCGGGTCACCTCGGAACTGGACTGGTACCGCTGGGCCTGGCGCGGCCAGGCACCGACCACCCTGGAGGTCCCGGTCCACCTGCTCTGGATCGAGTAGCCGCCTCAGCCGACCTTACGACCCTCACAGACCCGCCAGCCGTCCTTCTCGATCACCTTGAACTGCCAGTCCTCACGACGGCTACTCCGCGTCTGGCCGTCTGCGGAGCTGGAGATGGTCAAGGTCGTGGTCACCAACTCCCCATCGCCACTCTGTGCTCTGGCGAGAGCGCCCCAACCGACCCGGACCACGACGTTGAAGTTCGCTTCGCGCCGCTCCAGTTCGTCTCGGAGACTTCGAACAGCGTCGAGGTTCCCGCCGCCCTCGCAGGCGAACTGGCTCGCCCTGGTGTCGTCGCGATCCACCAGGAAGGCGCGCAGGTAGTTGTCGACCACCACGTCGGGGGCGCTGCGGTCCGGGGCGGTGGCGCGGTCGTACAGGATGAATCCGGTGACGCCGCCGCCGACGCAGAGCAGCGCGAGCAGCCCGGCGACCACCGAGAGCACCGTACGCAGCCGGCGCCGGGGACGCTCCGGCGCCGGAGCCGGCGCGGGGGGCGCCAACTGCTCGGGCGGGGTCCGCTGCGCCGGTACGCGGGAGACCTGGGAACCGGCGGGGGGCTGCACTGATTCCACCCCCTGAGGCTATCGGCTGCGCGCCTCGTACCCAATGCCCCAGATTCACCGATCACGTCCGCCCGCCGCCCGGAGGCGGGACAATGTCCCGCCGATCGCGGTGACCCGGTCGCAAAGACCGCGCAGCGCCGGACGACATCCCGGAGCAGGGCCGTCGGCTGGGATACCGTCTCTGCTCGGGGAGCAGATGTCGGCCTCGGGAAGAGAGGTGGACGCGGTGGCCAGTCCGAAGGCGCGAGCCGGCCGGGCCGCCGCCCTGCACCGGCGGGCCGCGGCCACCGCGACCGCCGCCGCCGGCATCCTCGACGAGATCCGGCCCGCCCCGGCCGACCATCACCGGCAGTACGAGCTGGCGGAGCGGCTGCGGACGGCCGCCGCGCTCGCCGCCCCGGGTTGGGCCGGCGCGGCCCTGGAGACACTGACCGCGGAGACTCCGCCCGGCGACCACCCGCCGCCCTTCGTCCGGGTCGGCACCGCCGCGCCGCTGGACGACGCCCGGTTCCCGGCGCTGGTGCCGCTGCTCGGCAGCGGCCACCTGAGTGTCGACATCGACGCCACCGACCCTCGGGTGGCCGGGCTGCTGCGGGCCCTCCTGCTCCGGCTGCTCGCCGCCGCGCCGGCCGGCTCGCTGCTGGTCCGCGCGGTGGACGCCACCGCCGAGCCGGGCCCGGCCGGCGGCGCCTTCGCGGGGTTCGCGGCGTTGGCCGACGCGGGGCTGCTGCCGCCCCCGGCCGTGGACGTGGCGGGCCTGCGGACGGTCCTCACGGAGGCGGAGCAGTGGGTCGCCGCTGGCACGGCCCGGCAGCGCGGGCACGACCGTACGCTGCTGCTGGTGGTGGCCGCGCTCCCCGCCGGCACCGGCGCGACCGACCTCGGTCGGATCGAGGAGCTGGCCGCGCGGGGGCACCGGGCCGGCCTGCATCTGGTCGTCGCCGGCTGGTCGCCCGACACGCCACTGCCCCAGGCCACCCCCGTCGCGGTGCGCAACGCGTACGCGCTGGTCGGCGATCCGCCGGGGCGGGCGCTCAGCAGCCCGGGCACGGAGCCGGCCGGCGGCCTGAACTCCCCCGTGTTCGTGGAGGACGACCCGCCCGGTGAGCTGGTGACCGGGGTCTGCCGCCGGCTGGCCCGGCAGATCGAGGACGGTTCCCGGCTCTCCTTGACCGACCTGTTGCCCGCCGGGGAGCTGTGGGAGTCCGGTTCCGCCGACGGTCTCTCGACCGTGGTGGGCGACGCCGCCGGGCGGCCGGTCAGCCTCGGTTTCACCGAGCTGACCCCGCACTGGCTGGTCAGCGGCCGGTCCGGCGCCGGGCGGTCGGCGTTCCTGACCAACGCGCTGTTCGGGCTGGCCGCCCGGTACGGCCCGGACGAGCTGGTGCTCTACCTGGCCGACCTCGGCGACGGCGAGTCCTTCGTGGAGTTCCTGCAGACGGAGCGGGACCGCTCCTGGGTGCCGCAGGTCCGGGCCGCCGGGATGGCCGCCGACCGGGAGTACGTGGCGGACCTCATCGGCCAGCTCGAGGCGGAGCTGCACCGCCGGGAGGAGGCCGGCCAGCGGGCCGACGGGCAGCGCTACGCGGAGCTGCGCGAGCATCAGACGCTGCCCCGGGTCGTCTGCGTCGTCGACAACTTCCCCCTGCTGCTGCGGGAGCGGGACCGGCTCGCCAGGGACCTTCTGGCCCGGCTGGACGTGCTGGCCCGCGCCGCCCGGGCGTACGGCATCCATCTGGTTTTGGCCGGCGAGGGCGACCTCGGCATCGGTGGCCCGCGCGATCCGCTGCTGGGCCAGTTCCCGGTGCGGGTCGCGCTGCCCGGCGGGTCGGCGGTGCTGGAACCGACGAACGACGCCGCGGCCGGGCTGCCGGTGGGCAGTGCGGTGGTGAACACCGCCGGCGGCCTGGGCGGGCCGCGCGGCGCCACCCGGGGGCACGAGCGGATGGTCCGCTTTCCCGATCCGCACGAGGATCCGGGCACCCTCGCCGAGCTGCGGCACCGGCTCTGGACGGCCCGGCCGGAGGGGTCCGGCCCGCCGGTGGTCTTCGCCGGGTACGCGCGCCCGCTGCTGGGCAACGACCCACGGCACCGGGCCGCGCGGGCCGGCCGGGCGCACACGCCGGCGGCGCTGCTCGGCCGGGCGGTGGACGTCCACCGCTCCACGGTCGCGGTGCCGCTCGGACCAGCGGCCGGGCGGAACCTCGCCGTGCTGGGCCGCGACGAGGAGGCGGGCCGGCTGCTGGTCACCGCCGCGCGGAGCACGGCGGCGCACCGCGCGTCCGCCCGGTTCGTGCTGGCCCCGCTGGCGAACGGGTCGGCGGAGCCGGCCGCGGAACTGGCCGCCGAGCTGGCCGAGCGGCACCGGGTGGAGACCGTCGACGTGGCCGGGCTGCGCGCCGCGATGGACGCGGGCGAGCCGAGTTACCTGGTGGTGTTCGGGTTGGACGTGCCGGACGCGGCGGAGCTGCCGGGCGAGCGGCTGCGGTCGCTGCTGCTGGAGGGCCCGCCGGCCGGGCTGCACCTGCTCGGCTGGTGGCGTTCGGTGGGGCCGCTGGCCGGGCTGCTCGGCCCGGAGGGCGAGATCGACAAGTTGACCGCCGTGGTGGTCACGGACGTGCCGGGGGCCCGGTTGGAGTCGCTCTTCGACCGGCCGGTGCTGTGGCGTCCGCGCCCGGGCCGGGCGGTGCTCTGGGACGGCCCGGGCGAGCTGGGGACGGTGCTGGTGCCGTTCGGGGAGGAGTCGGCGACGTGAGCGAGACCGGAGCCGCCGTGCCCGCCCCCCGACCGGGCCGCCCGGCGGTCGACATCCCGGATCCGGCCGCGGCGGCCTGGGCGGACTACGTCGCCGCCGCCCGTCAGCTGGACGGGGTGCGCCGGGCCGCGACGACCGCCGCGGGCGAGCAGGCACGCTCGGTGCAGGCCGCCCGGGAGGAGCTGAGCGTCGTCCGGGCCCGCCTGGCCCCGCAGCAGGCGCAACTGCGTGAGCTCGGGGTGCCGGCGATCTCGTTGCAGCCGACCCCGCCGGAGCTGACCGAGGCGGCCCGGTCGATGGCGGCCGGCCCGGCGGCGGTGCTGACCTCGCTGCAGGCCGCCCGCCGGTGGGCCGACGCGGCGGACGACACGCTGGCCGCCCGGGGCCTGCCCCGGCTGGCGCGCTGGCCGTCCCGGCCCCGCAACCTGCTGGTGTACGGACCGCTGGCGCTGGTGGTCCCGCTGATCCAGCTGCTGGTCCTGCTGAGCACCGGCACCGGGCCGGCGAGCATCGTGGCGCTGGTGGTGGGGCTGCCGATGCCGGCGGTGGCCTTCATGGCAGGCTGGCTGGCGGTCGGCCGATTGTTCCGGCCCCGGCCGGCGGACCGGGTGGACCGGACACCCCGGTTCGGGGCGTTGGTCTGCCTGGTCCCGGCGGTGGCGACCACCGCCGGGATCGTCCTGGCGATGCTGGCCGGCTGACGCCCGACGGGCTCCGTCGACCGCGCGCCGGGTCAGCGGATGATCAGCGCCATCGCCTCGGCGCGGGACTTCGCGTCGCGCTGGAGCACGCCGCGGACGGCCGAGGTGATGGTCTTGGCGCCGCTCTTCTGGATGCCGCGCATCGCCATGCACATGTGCTCGCATTCGAGCACGACGACGACGCCGCGCGGCTCCAACTTGCTCATCAGCAGGTCGGCGATCTGTGAGGTGAGCCGCTCCTGCACCTGAGGGCGGCGGGCGAAGACCTCGACCAGCCGGGCCAGCTTGGACAGGCCGGTGATCCGGCCGTCCGGCCCGGGAATGTAGCCGATGTGCGCGCTGCCCCGGAACGGGAGCAGGTGGTGCTCGCAGAGGCTCATCACGTCGATGTCCCGGACGAGCACGAGTTCCTCGTGGTTGGCCTCGAAGGTGGTGCTGAGCACCTGGGCCGGGTCGACCCGGAGACCGGCGAAGAGCTCGGCGTACGCGCGGGCGACCCGGGCCGGCGTCTGCTGGAGGCCGTCCCGGTCCGGGTCCTCGCCGACGGCGATGAGGATCTCGCGGACGGCCTTCTCGATCCGGGCCAGGTCCATGGTCTCCTCGACCGGCCGACCGGTGAGCTTGCCGCTGATCAGTCGGGCGGCGACGTAGTCGAGGGCCTCGTCACCGTCGGGCTCGGTAGACGAGGCGGCCAGCCCCTTGTCGGGGCTGGCCGCGGCGTCCGTGTTCAGTGGGTACCGTCCGAGTTGTTCGAGGAGCCGCCGACGGACGCGCCGTCGGCCTGCGCCTGTGCCTTGAGCTTGTCCTTCTCGGCCGGGGTGAGCACCGGCGGCTCGGTGGAGGGCAGGCGCTTGCCGAAGCCGTGGTAGGGGGCCATCGGCGGGCGCTTCACCACCCGGGCGCAGATCCGGGCCATGTCGGCGGTGGAGAGGGTTTCCCGCTCCATCAGCTCCAGGACCATGGTGTCGAGCACGTCCCGGTATTCCACCAGGATCTCCCAGGCCTCGTCGTGGGCCAGCTCGATCAGCGCCCGCATCTCGCCGTCGATCTCGGCGGCCACCGAGTCGGAGTAGTCCCGCTCGTGGCCCATGTTGCGGCCGAGGAACGGCTCGTCGCCGCTGGTGCCGTACTTGATCGCACCGAGCTTGGAACTCATGCCGTACTGAGTGATCATCGCGCGGGCCAACTGGGTGGCCTTTTCGATGTCGTTGCCGGCACCGGTGGTGGGCTCGTGGAAGACCAGTTCCTCCGCGGCCCGGCCGCCCAGCGCGTACGCCAGGGTGTCGATCATCTCGGCCCGGGTCTGGGTGTACTTGTCCTCGGTCGGCAGGACCAGGGTGTGCCCCAGCGAGCGACCACGGGACAGGATCGTCACCTTGTGCACCGGCGCGGCGTGCGGCAGCGCCCAGGCCACCAGCGCGTGCCCACCCTCGTGGTACGCGGTGATCTTCTTCTCCTGGTCGCTCATCACCCGGGTCCGGCGCTGCGGACCGGCGATCACCCGGTCGATCGACTCCTCCAGGGAGTCGTTGGTGATCGCCCGCTGGTCCTTGCGGGCGGTGAGCAGCGCGGACTCGTTGATCACGTTGGCCAGGTCGGCGCCGCTGAAGCCCGGGGTACGCCGGGCGACCGCGTCGAGGTCGACGTCGGGCGTGAACGGCTTGCCCTTGGCGTGCACCCGCAGGATCGCCTTGCGGCCCTCCATGTCGGGGGCGTCCACCGGGATCTGCCGGTCGAAGCGGCCCGGGCGCAGCAGCGCCGGGTCGAGGATGTCCGGCCGGTTGGTGGCGGCGATCAGGATGACCCCGCCCTTGGTGTCGAAGCCGTCCATCTCGACGAGCAGCTGGTTGAGGGTCTGCTCGCGCTCGTCGTGGCCACCGCCCATGCCGGCGCCGCGGTGCCGGCCGACGGCGTCGATCTCGTCGACGAAGACGATCGCCGGGGCGTTCGACTTGGCCTGTTCGAAGAGGTCGCGGACCCGGCTGGCGCCGACACCGACGAACATCTCGACGAAGTCCGAGCCGGAGATCGAGTAGAACGGCACGCCGGCCTCGCCGGCGACGGCCCGGGCCAGCAGGGTCTTACCGGTACCGGGCGGGCCGAAGAGCAGCACACCCTTCGGGATCTTGGCACCGACAGCCTGGTACTTCGCCGGGTTCTGCAGGAAGTCCTTGATCTCCTCCAGCTCCTCGACGGCCTCATCGGCCCCGGCCACGTCCGCGAAGGTGGTCTTCGGCGTGTCCTTGGTGATCATCTTCGCCTTGGACTTGCCGAAGTTGAGCACCCGGGAGCCGCCGCCCTGCATCTGCGACATGAAGAAGAGCAGCAGGAGCACCAGCAGGGCGATGGGGAGCAGGTTGACCAGCAGGCTCACCCAGACGCTGTCTGAGGAGACCTTGGTGTCGGCCGGGCCGGTGACCCGGTTCGCGGCCTTGGCGGCCAGCACCTCGTTCCAGACCTGGTCGCCGGCCTGGTAAGGGAACTGCGCCTCGATTTTGTCGGTGGTGGTGTCACCGAACTTGGTCTTCTGGGCCAGGTCGAGCTGGAGCGTCTGCTCCTTGTCCTGGAAGACCGCCTTATCGATCTTGACCGTGTGGAGCTGGTCGAGCGCAACGGAAGTGTCCACGCGGTGGTAGCTGGGACCAGCGGTGAACAGTTGACTGAGCACAACGGCGCCGAGGATGACCAGGATGATCCAGACCACCGGTCGGCGGAAGAAACGCGTACGTTCCATACTGTTGTCGAGCGCCGAGACGCTCGCATCCTCCTGATCGACGTCCTGACCGTCTGAATGGTGTCGCCGCCTCGGGCGGCGGCCGGAGCCGCCGTGCGGGCCGGCCTCGACCCCGAAGCGCGCGAACTGCCGCGCCGCGGTCATTCGACGGTACACCGTTCGTGCCAGATGTGAGCTTGCGAGCCCAGCACTTACGCGTACGGCGAACCGGGTTTGGGCCGGCGTGACGGGGAGGGTTGCCTCCACGTCACCGACCCCTACCGTAGTCCGGGGAGCTGAGAGCCCGCTGAACGTCCGCTCGACGAGTGCCGATACCCGCAGGTCGGCGGGGCGGTTCAGGCGCGGGCGTAGACCTCTGGCTTGAGCACACCGACGTAGGGCAGCTCGCGGTACCGCTCGCCGAAGTCGAGACCGTAGCCGACGACGAACTCGGTCGGGATGTCGAAGCCGACGTACTTGACCGGGACGGCGACCTTGACCGCGTCCGGCTTGCGGAACAGGGCGACCACCTCGACGCTGGTCGCGGAGCGGGACTCCAGGTAGCGCAGCAGCCAGGA
This sequence comes from Micromonospora sp. RTP1Z1, assembly GCF_033804685.1. Taxonomy (NCBI): domain Bacteria; kingdom Bacillati; phylum Actinomycetota; class Actinomycetes; order Micromonosporales; family Micromonosporaceae; genus Micromonospora; species Micromonospora sp. RTP1Z1. The sequence continues at coordinate 41,722 of NZ_JAPFQV010000031.1, read as the reverse complement.
GAGGGTCAGGCCGGAGTCGACGATGTCCTCGACGACCACCACGTGCCGGCCGGCGATGTCCCGGTCCAGGTCCTTGAGGATCCGGACCACCCCGGAGGAGGTGGTGCCCTGGCCGTACGAGGAGATGGCCATGAAGTCGAGCTCGGCCGGGGGGCCGTTGCGGCCTAGCGCGCGGGCGAAGTCGGCCATGAACATGACCGCGCCCTTGAGCACGCAGACGAGCAGGAGTCCGTCCTCGACGTGCGCGTAGTCCGCCGAGATCTGCTTGGCCAGCTCCGCGGTCTTCTCGCGGATCTGCGCCTCGGAAATGATCACGTGGTCGATGTCGGCGTCGTACCAGGAGCCGTCAGCCATGCTCCTAGCCTGCCGTACGCCGGATGGCTTCCGTCGGCGGGGCCGCGCCTTTTGCCGCGGTCCCGCCGGGGATTTTCGGCGCGGAAGGTGCAAATCACCTCAGCAGGTGCCGGAGCGCCAGCGACGGCCGTCGGCGGTGGGCTTCCAGTCGGCCGAGTCGCGGGTGTCGGCGCCGAGGCCGGCGGCCGAGGCGACGGCCAGGACGAGGAGGAAGAGGAAGAGCAGCAGGAACTCCATGGCGGCGCTCGCTTTCGCGTGGTTGATATGGGTTTCGCCGCCGGTGCGCACCGGACTGAGACCAGTCTGCGACCACGCGAGCGGCCCGGAAAGTGGCAGGAATGCCAGTGGGCATCGATTTCCTGCCGCCCCTTCGGTTACCCTCGTCACATGCTTCGCTCCGTTGCCGTGATCGCGCTTGACGAGGTCGCCGCGTTCGAGCTCGGCGTCCTCGCCGAGGTGTTCGGCACCGACCGGACGGACGACGGCTTCCCCGGCTACCGCTTCGCCGTCTGCACCGTCGACGGCAGCCCGGTGCGCAGCCGCTCCGGTTTCCTGATCACCCCGCACGCCGACCTCGCCCCGGTCGAGAAGGCCGACCTGGTCGCCGTGCCGGCGCACGCCGAGGGGGCGACCGCGCCGGCGCCGGTGCTCGACGCGCTGCGCCGGGCCGCCGACCGGGGGGCGTGGGTGTTCAGCGTCTGCTCCGGCGCGTTCGTGCTGGGCGAGGCGGGGCTGCTCGACGGGCGGGACTGCACCACCCACTGGCGGCACGTCGACGACCTGCAACGCCGGCACCCGGCGGCCCGGGTCCGCTGCAACTCGCTCTACGTGCAGGACGGCCGGCTGCTCACCAGCGCCGGCACCGCCGCCGGGATCGACGCCTGCCTGCACCTGGTCCGCCAGGAGCACGGCTCGGCGATCGCCACCCGGCTGGCCCGACGGATGGTCGTCCCGCCGCACCGCGACGGGGGCCAGTCCCAGTACGTCGAGGCCCCGATCCCGAAGGCGCCGGAGGCGCCCACCCTGGAGCCGGTGCTGGAATGGCTGATGGGCCACCTGGACCGGACGGTGACCGTGGAGGCGCTGGCCGCGCGGGCCGGGATGGCGCCGCGTACCTTCGCCCGCCGGTTCCGGGCCGAGACCGGCACCACCCCGCACGACTGGCTGACCAACCAGCGGGTGCTGCTGGCCCGGCGGCTGCTGGAGGAGACCCGGCTGAGTGTGGAGACCGTGGCCGACCACTCCGGCTTCGGCGACGCGGCGGCGCTGCGACACCACTTCACCCGCCGGGTCGGCACCACCCCGCACGCGTACCGGACGACCTTCCGGGAACGCGTCGAGGCCTGATCACCAGCCCAGCATCGCCCCGTCCACCCGGGACTCCGAGCCGGCCACGTACCCGCCGGTCGCGTGCCGCCAGATCGCCTGCCCGTACCCGAAGACGGCCCGCTCCGCCGCGACCGTGACCTCGTGGCCGCGGGCCCGGAGGGCGGCGACCAGGCCCTGCTCCGCGGCCAGCTCCGGCTCGACGAGCACCGATCGCCCCGCGTGCCAGTACCAGCGGGGGGTGTCCAGGGCGGCCTGCGGATCCCGCCCGGCATCCAGGGTCGCCGAGACCAGCTGCACGTGCCCCTGCGGTTGCATGTGCCCGCCCATCACCCCGAACGGTCCGACCGGCTCGCCGCGCCGGGTGAGGAATCCCGGGATGATGGTGTGGAAGGGGCGCTTGGCCGGCCCCACCACGTTCGGGTGCGTCGGGTCGAGACGGAACCCGGTGCCCCGGTTCTGCAGCGCGAAGCCGTGGCCGGGCAGCACCACCCGGGAGCCGAAGGCCAGGTAGGTCGACTGGATCAGGCTGACCATCATGCCGCCCGAGTCGGCGGTGCAGAGGTAGACGGTGCCGCCCCGCTCCGGGTCGCCGGCCACCGGATCGCCGGCCCGGTCGGTGACCAGGGCCCGCCGGGCCGCCGCGTACCCGGGGTCGAGCAGCGCCCCCGTCGGCACCGGCGCGCGCTCCGGGTCGGCGACGTACGCGTGCGTGTCGGCGAAGCCGAGCTTCACCGCCTCGATCTGCCAGTGCAGCCGTTCCTCGGGCGACAGCACGGCCAGGTCCACGCCGTCGAGGATGTTCAGCGCCAGCAGCGCCGCCACCCCCTGCCCGTTCGGCGGCAACTCCCACACCTCGTGCCCCCGGTACCGGGCGCTCACCGGGTCCACCCAGGTGGACGTGTGCCGGGCCAGGTCGTCGCCGGTGATCAGCCCACCGGTCCGGGCGGCGTGCGCGTCGATGGCCGCGGCGATGCTCCCCCGGTAGAAGTCGGCCGCGCCGGTCGCGGCGATCCGCCGGAGCGTCCGGGCCGCGTCCGGGTTGCGCCACCACTCACCGGGTCGCGGCGCCCGTCCGTCCGCCGTGAACACCCGGTCGAACTCGGCGTACTCCGCGCCCGCCGGACCGGGCGCGGCGACCGCCCGGGCCCAGGTCGCGGCGGTGCCGGCGGCGACCGGGTAGCCGCGCTCCGCGTAGCCGATCGCGTCGGTGAAGAGCTCGGCGAAGGGCCGCGAGCCGAAGCGGTCGTGCAGGTCCCGCCAGCCGGCCGGCGCGCCCGGCACGGTGACCGGCAGCCAGCCGCGGGCCGGCACGGCCGGCCCGTCCGCCTGCGCGCCGCCGAGGGCGTCGACCGGCGTCGCGCCCCGCCGGTCGGTCGCGGCCAGCACCATCTCGCGGGTCAGCGCCGCCGGCGAGCGGCCGGAGGCGTTCAGGCCGTGCAGCCGCTCGCCGTCCCAGACGATGGCGAAGAGGTCGCCGCCGATGTCGTTCGACGGCGGCTGCACGACGGTCAGGGTGATCGCGGTGGCCAGCGCCGCGTCGACGGCGTTGCCGCCGCGCCGCAGCACGGCCAGGCCCGCGGCCGCCGCGAGCGGCTGGCTGGTCGCGACGGCGCCGTTCGGGGCGAAGAGCGGCTGTCGGGGGTACGCCATCCGCCATGTCTACCGCCTCCGGCGGCTCCCGGCGAGGGTCGCCCGCGCCCCAACGCACCAGCCGGCTGCCGGTCGACAGGTGCCGCCTCACGCCCTTTGCTCTGCTGCAGCCCACGCAACACGTGGACGGGCGGGTGTTGCCTCCGCTGCAGCAGAGCAAAGGGTGCGCGGAAGGTAGGCCCGAACGGTGAGCCAACGCGCTCGGCGCGGGAGGACAGCGGACCGGGGCGGCTCAGCAGGGGTCGACGCGGGTGAGCCGGCCCGCGCGGCGGGCCACGCGCAGGCCGCCGGGCAGGTGGACCGCGCCCTGCCCGTGCCACTCCGTCACCAGGGCGTCCAGCGCGGCGACGTGCCGGTGCGACAGCGCGGCCGGCGTCGCGCCCAGTTCCCGGGCCCAGGCGTGCAGCACCCGGGTGCGCACCGCCGCGGGCAGCGCGGCCAGCGCGTCGACCGCGAGCCCACCCGCGGGCGAGCCGGCGTCGGCCAGCGCGGCGGCGGCGAGGCCGTCCAGGGCGGCGGTGTCCGCGGCCACCATCCGGGCCGTCCGGGCCAGGTTGTCCAACACCGCCGGGCCGAGCGCCCGGACCAGCGCCGGCAACGCGTCGGACCGGACCCGGGCCCGGGCGTACGCCGGGTCGGCGTTGTGCGGGTCCTCCCATGGGGTGAGCCCCAGCGCGGCGCAGGCCTTGCGGGTGTCGTCCCGGCCGACGCCCAGCAGCGGCCGGAGCAGCGGCACGCCGTCCAGCTCCCGGCGCTCCGGCATCCCGGCCACGCCCCGCGGGCCGGCCCCCCGGGCCAGCGCGAGCAGCACGGTCTCGGCCTGGTCGTCGCGGGTATGGCCGAGCAGCACCGCGGCGGCGGCGCGCCGGCGGGCGATGGCGACGAGGGCCTGGTAGCGCGCCTCCCGGGCGGCCGCCTCGGGGCCACCCGGCCGGCCGGCGACGGTCACCGGGACCGCGTCGACCGGGTCGAGGCCGATCCCGACGGCCCAGCGGGCCACCGCGTCGGCCCGCTCCGCCGAACCGGGTTGCAGGCCGTGGTCCACGGTCACCAGGCCGGCCCGTCGACCCAGCCGAGGGGCGACGAAGGCGGTGGCGGCCGCCAGGGCGAGCGAGTCGGCCCCGCCGGAGCAGGCGACCAGCACCGGCCCGTCCCCGGTCAGCCCGGCCAACACCCGACGGACCGCGACCCGGACCGCGGCGACCGGCGGGGCGAGCGCGGCCACGGCGGACGGCTCAGCCGGCGGTCGGAGTCGCGGCGGCCGGGCCGTGCACCCGCGCCACCCAGGCGTCCGGGTCGCCCAGCTCCTCCAGCCTGGGCAGGGTCAGCGGCGAGCCGAAGATCTTGTTGAAGCCCGCCATGCCGACCCGCTCGACCACGCCGTGGACGAACTTGCGGCCCTCGGCGTACTGGCGCATCTTGACCTCGACGCCGAGCAGCCGGCGGATCGCCTTCTCCAGCGGGTTGCCGGACTCGCGGCGCCGGTTGAACGCGGCCCGGATCGACTCGACGCTCGGGATCACCTGCGGGCCGACGCCGTCCATCACGAACTCGGCGTGCCCCTCCAGCAGGGTCATCAGCGCGGTGAGCCGGTCGAGCACCGCCCGTTGGGCGGGGGTCTGCACGATGTCCAGGACGCTGGCCCGGCTCTCCGGGTCCTTCACCGCGTCGGAGAGGGTGGCCACGCCGCGCCGCAGCCGCTCCAGCAGGTGCTCGCCGCCCTGCGAGGCGTCGACGAACGCCTGCACCTCGCCGAGGAAGTACGCGCGCATCCACGGCACGGCGGTGAACTGGGTCCGGTGGGTCACCTCGTGCAGGCAGACCCAGAGCCGGAAGTCACGCGGGTCGCATCCCAGCTTCCGCTCCACCTCGACGATGTTCGGCGCCACCAGCAGCAACTGGCCGGGGTCGCCGGAGAAGACCTCGTACTGGCCGAGGACCCGGCCGGAGAGGTAGGCCAGCACGCTGCCGGCCTGCACCCCGGTCAGCCGGGAGCCGATCGCCTCGGTCAGCGGCCCGGGCCGCTTGTCCCCGGAGAGCCGGTTCACCAGCGGGGTGATCACTTCACGCAGCCCGGCGATGTTGGCGGCCGCCCAGTCCCGGCGGTCCACCACCCGCACCGGCGGATGTGCGACCTGCGAGCGCAGCCCCGTGTAGTCGGCGACGTGCCCGGCCGCCTCCTCGGTCAACCGCCGCAGCTCACCGACCACGTCGGTGGCCTCGGCGTACGACACCCGGGGGCCAGACTTGCCCAGCGCCCCCGCGGTCGCGGCGGCCAGATCCCAGTCCACGAACTGCGCCATGAACCCACCGTACCCGCGCCGGAACACCCCGGCCCGGGCTCGGCGGCGCGATCGACGCCGATCGCACCCCTTCGGCGGCTCAGCGGCAGCCGCAGCCGGCCAGCGCCGAGGTGATCCGGTCCAGGGCCTGGCGGGTCTCGTCCAGGGTGTCCGGCGGCGCCTGGTCGGTCAGCACCGCGAACGTCAGCAGCCGGCCATCGGCGGTGGTGACCAGTCCGGCGATGGCGTTCACCCGGGCCAGTGTCCCGGTCTTCGCGCGGACCACGCCGGCCCCGGCCTTCGTCACCGCCGCCTGGTAGCGGTCGTCGAGGGTGCCGGACCAGCCGCCCACCGGCAGGCCCCCGAAGATCGCCGCGAGCTCGGGGTGGCTGCCGTTGCCGGCGAGGGTGATCAGATCGGTCAGCAGGGACGGGCTGATCCGGTTGGTCCGGGACAGGCCGCTGCCGTCGGCGAGGCTGATCTCGTCCGCGGGCAGCCCCAGCTCGCCGATCACCGCGTCGGTCGCCGCGGCGCCACCGGCGAAGGAGGACGGCTTGTTCCGGGCCAGCGCCACCTGCCGGGCCAGCGACTCGGCGATCACGTTGTCGCTCTCGCTGATCATGATGTCGACCAGCCGGACCATCGGCAGCGACTCGACCTTGCCCAGCTCGGTGCCGGGCGCGGGCGCCCCGGCCGCCGCACTGGCCCCGGACGCGGCGGGGGCCTTACCCCGCTTCGCCTGGGCGGCGTCCCCGGAGAGCCCGCGCAGCCCGGCGAACTGCCTGCCGGCGCTCTGGTCCGGCTGCGGTACCCGCTCGGCGGCGCCCTGGGTGTCGTCGGCGGTCCGCCCGGCCGCCGCCGCGTCCCGGCGGGCCCCGTCGGTCATCAGCGCGGTGATCGCCGCCCCGACGCCGCCGGTCGGGATGTCCGCGTCCCAGCCCGGCTCGTACACCGGGCCGCTGAACAGGGACGAGTCGACGGTGACCCGGGTCGGCGCGGTGCCGCCCAGCGCCTTGCGGACCTGGGCGGCCAGGTCGTTCAGCCGGGCCGCGCCCGGATAGAAGCCGTCCTTGTCGACCGCCAGGGTCGGGTCGCCGCCGCCGACGATGACCACCTCGCCGGGGGTCGCGCCAGCCACCGCGCGGGTGGGGATCCGGTACGCGGGACCCCGGGCGGCCAGCACCGTCACCGCGGTCGCCAGCTTGGTCACCGAGGCGGGCACCGTGGGCGCGTCCTGGCCACTGCCGTACAGCGCCTTGCCGGTGGCCACGTCGGCCACCGACACGTTCACCCGGTCGCCGAGGGCCGCCGCGCGGACCAGCGGGTCGAGCGCGGCGCGCACCCCGTCGGCGGTCGGCACCGGGGCGTTGGAGTCCGGGCCGGCGAGCACCACCGGCGGGTCGGGCTCGGCGGCCTGCGCGCTGGCCGCCGGCGCGGCGGTCCCGCTGCCCAGCCAGCCGGCCACCGGCCCGGGTCGTACCACGGCCAACCCGACCGCGGCCAGCACGACGACCAGCACGGTGGCGAGCACGGCCACCGGCAGCCGGCGCCGACGACGGGCCGGCGGCGGCCCGGGAGCAACCGGCGGGGCGGCCCGACCGACCGGTGTGCCGCCCGGGCCGTCCTGGTCCGGCCAGCGAATCGGGCCGGCGCCGTACGGCGCCGGCTCGGCCCGACCCGCGAACTGCCCGGGGCGCGCCCGGCCGACCGGCTCAGGACCGTACTGCTCGGGGTTGGCCCGGCCGACCGGCGCGGAGCCGGCGCCGGGGCGGCGGCCGGGGTCGCCGGGCGTACGGGGAAACTGGGCGTCGGGGACCGGGACGCGTCCGCTGGCGCCCCCGGAGCCGGGACTGCCGAACTTCCGCCCGTCAACCCCCTCCGGGCGGTAGTGTGAATCTTCCCTCCCCACGACCCCCTCCTCCGCAGTCGTAAAGCACCTTGGGTGACACTACTTCGGTCCGAACACTATGCGGCGACCGGAGCTGGCGGGTGGGCATTCACCTGTCCGGGGGGCGGCGCCACTGGTTTCCGTCAGCCAGCGTGGGCAAACGAGGGAGCGTGGAAGATGGATTTCGACGTCACGGTTGAGATCCCGAAGGGTCACCGCAACAAGTACGAGGTGGACCACGCGACCGGCCGGATCCGGCTGGACCGCACCCTCTTCACGTCCACGCAGTACCCGGCCGACTACGGCTTCATCGAGGGCACCCTGGGCGAGGACGGCGACCCGCTGGACGCCCTGGTGCTGGTCCCCGAGCCGACCTTCCCGGGCTGCCTGATCCGCTGCCGGACCATCGGCATGTTCCGGATGACGGACGAGAAGGGCGGCGACGACAAGGTCCTCTGCGTGCCCTACGAGGACCCGCGCCAGGAGCACCTGCGCGACATCCACCACCTCGGCGAGTTCGACCGGCTGGAGATCCAGCACTTCTTCGAGGTGTACAAGGACCTCGAGCCCGGCAAGTCGGTCGAGGGCGCCACCTGGGTGGGGCGCGTCGAGGCGGAGGCCGAGGTCCGCGCCTCGTACCAGCGCGCCAAGGACGCCGCCGAGCACGGCGACGCGCACTGATCGTCAGACGTGTGACAGGCCCGGGTCGCTCGGCGACCCGGGCCTTCGCGTCGTCCGGTCAGCCGAGCAGGCCACGGGCCCGGTCGTAGAGGTCCAGCACCGCGCAGGCCACCGGGACCACGGAGACCACCAGCGCGGTGTCGGTGAGGTCGGCCAGCCGACCGAGGTACGGGGAGACCGGGCGCCGGGCGTAGCTGGTGCCGGCCGCCACCGCGACCAGGGCCAGGGCGACCCCGCCGACGGTCAGCGCGAGCAGGCCGGCGGAGCCGGACCGGTCGGCGAGCACCCCGCCGAGCACGGCGAACCCGGCCAGCCCGGCGGCCACGGCGGGCACCCGGTGCCGCAACGCGACGAAGAGCCGGGACCGCAGCAGCAGGACGGCCGACCCGACCGCGACCAGCAGCCGCCCCGCCGCCCCACCCGCCACGGCCAGCACCGCCGCGGCGGCGACCGCGAGGACGGCGTGCCCGAGCAGCATGCCGGTCAGCATCTCCTCGGTCCGGGCCACCGCCGCGTGGACCCGGCCCCGGTCGGGCAGGTCCCGGACCGCGGGCGCGTCCCCGGCGGATCCGGTGGCCGGCAGGGTGATCGGCGGCAGCGGCAGCTTGCCCAGCCGGATGGCCAGCAGCGGCAGCGCGCCCAGCGCGAAGACGAGCGCGCAGAGCAGCACCGCCGCGGTGGCCGCCGGGTCGAGGAAGAGCCCGCCGAGCGCGGCGAGCGCGCCGACCGAGCCGACGGTCGCGCCGGCCACGAAGACCCGGGACCGGGTGGCCACGCCGAGCAGGCCGAACACCGACAGCAGCAGCAGCGCCACCGAGCCGGCCAGCAACTCGGGCGCGCCCAGCCAGCGCAGCGGCCCGAACGGGCCGATCGGGTCGCCGGAGCTGACCGCCAGGGCGCCGGCCGCGGCGCCGTACGGCAGCGCGTACCCGCCGAGGGTGGCGCCGGCCGGGCCGTCCGCGTACGCCCGGGAGGCGGCCGTGCCGGCGAGGACGAGCAGCAGCGCCACGGCCGCGGCGACCGGCCAGCCGGTCCGCTGCCCGGGGCCGCCGGCCAGCACGGCGACCAGCCCGACGGCGAGCGGCACCCCCGCCCCGGCCAGCGTGGCGGCTCGGGTGGCGGCGGGCGACCAGGCACTGCCCCGGCGGCGGGCGGCGTCGGCGATCGCCTCGACCACGTCGTCGTACTCCAGCTCGGGCCACTGGGCGCGGGCCGGCACCAGGTGCAGCACCTCGCCGTCGCGCACCCCCTGCGGCAGCAGCGCCTGCGCGGTCGCCAGGACCGCGCCGTCGGCACGCCGGAGCACCCAGCCGCCGTGCCGCTCCCCGTCGTCGGCCAGTCCCTCGCCGGCGTGCCGCAGCACCTCCGGCAGCAGCTCGGCCAGGGGGACCTGCTCCGGCAGGGCCACGTCCACCCGCCGCTCGGGAGCGCTGATGGTGACCCGCGCCAGGCCGACTGTCATCGACATTTCTCCATATCGAACCGGAACGGTGGCTGACGGACGAGAGGACTTTACCTACCATGAGCCAGGCTCGGGTTACCGAGAGCCATGGGAGGGCTCAGTGTCCACTGTCGTCATCAAGCGCCCGCCGCGGCGTCCCGCGCCGGAGATTCCGGTCGGCGAGCTGCCGGTGGAGGCGCCGCCGGAGATCCCCGTCGGCGCCGGCGGGCGGTGGCAGCAGGCGCTGATGGTGCTGCCCATGCTCGGCGGCACGGTGGCGATGGCGATGATGTTCGGCCGGGGCGGTGGGGCCTACTCGTACGTGGTGGGCGGCATGTTCGGGCTCTCCTCGGTGGCCATGCTGGTCACCTCGTGGGGCAGCGCCGCCGGCACCCCGAAGAAGTCGGAGATGATGGCCGCCCGACGGGAGTACCTGCGGCACCTGACCGCGCTGCGCCGTCGGGTCCGGCAGGCCGCCGGGGCGCAGCGGGCCGGGCTCTACTACCGGCACCCCGACCCGGGCCGGCTCTGGTCCACGGTCGACAGCCACCGGGTCTGGGAACGCCGGCCGGGCGACCCCGACTTCGCGGTGGTCCGGGTGGGGGTCGGCCCGCAGACGCTGGCCACCCCGCTCGTCCCGCCGGTCACCCGGCCGCTCGAGGAGCTGGAGCCGATGACCGCGGGAGCGCTGCGGCGCTTCCTCGACGCGTACGCGGTGGTGCCGGACCTGCCGGTGGCGCTCTCGCTGCGCAGCTTCGCGCGGGTCTTCGTCCGCGCTCCCGCCGACCCGCGGGCCACCGGCGCGGCGGCCGCGCAGGCCCTCGCCCGGGCGGTGCTCGCCCAGCTGGCCGTCTTCCACGCCCCGGACGAACTGCTGGTCGCGGTCTGCGCCGGGCCGGAACGGCGGGCGCTCTGGGACTGGGTCAAATGGCTGCCGCACGCCCAGCACCCGGGCCGCACCGACGCGCTCGGGCCGGTCCGCCTCGTCGCCAGCTCCGCCGCCGAGCTGGAACGGCTCCTCGACGAGGTGCTGGCCAGCCGGTCCCGGTTCAGCCCGGCCGGCCCGGCCACCGACGGGCCGCACGTCGTGGTGGTGCTCGACGGGGGCGACCTGACCGGGGCCACCGCCCTGGTTGGCGACGGCGGCATCGACGCGGTCACCGTCATCGACCTGGACACCCCGCCACCCCGGCTGCTCGACCGGTACGCCCTCCTGCTCGACCTGCGCGACGGCCGGCTGCACTCGCACTCGGCCGAGGGGGCCGCCGAGGTCGGCGCCGCCGACGCGCTGGCGCTCGCCGACGCGGAGGCGATCGCCCGCCGGCTCGCGCCGCTGCGGCTCGCCGGCACGGTACGTGGACCGGACGCCCCGCCCGGCGCCGAACCGGGCCTGCCCGAGCTGCTCGGCCTCGGCGATCCGGAGAGCTTCACCGCCGAGCAGGGCTGGGCCGCCCGGCCGGCGCGGGACCGGCTGCGGGTGCCGATCGGGGTCGGCGCCGACGGTGGCGCGATCGAGCTGGACCTCAAGGAGTCCGCTCAGGACGGCATGGGCCCACACGGCCTGCTCATCGGGGCCACCGGCTCCGGCAAGTCCGAGCTGCTCCGCACGCTGGTGCTCGGGCTGGCCGCCACGCACAGCTCGGAGCAGCTCAACTTCGTGCTGGTCGACTTCAAGGGCGGCGCGACCTTCGCCTCGTTCGACCGCCTCCCGCACACCGCCGCGGTGATCACCAACCTGGCCGACGCGCTGCCGCTGGTGGACCGGATGGTGGACGCGATCAACGGCGAGCTGGTCCGCCGGCAGGAGCTGCTGCGCCGGGCCGGCAACTTCGCCAGCCTCCGGGACTACGAGCGGGCCCGGGCGACCGGCACCCCGCTCGCCCCGCTGCCGTCGCTGCTGCTGATCTGCGACGAGTTCTCCGAACTGCTCTCCGCCAAGCCGGACTTCATCGACCTCTTCGTGCAGATCGGTCGGCTGGGCCGATCCCTCGGCGTGCACCTGCTGCTCGCCAGCCAGCGGCTGGAGGAGGGGCGGCTACGGGGGCTCGATACCCACCTGTCGTACCGGATCGGGCTGCGGACCTTCTCCGCGTTGGAGTCCCGGACGGTGCTCGGCGTGCCCGACGCGCACGAGTTGCCCCGCTCCCCGGGGCACGGGTACCTGCGCTCCGGCACCGACCCGCTGGTCCGCTTCAAGGCCGCGTACGTCTCCGGCGCGGTCCGCCGCCGGGGCGGCCCGGCGGGCGCGGCAGGCGCCGGCGCACCCCGGCTGCTGGCCTTCTCCACCCACCTGGTGCCGGTGCCGGAGCCAGCCACCCCGGCCGCGCTGCCCGCCGCCGAGGAGGACGCCCCCACCGAGACCCTGCTCGACCTGCTGGTCGGCCGGCTGGCCGGGCAGGGCCCCCCGGCCCACCAGGTGTGGCTGCCGCCGCTGGACCGCTCCCCCACCCTCGACGAACTCCTCGGCCCGGTCGGCCCCGACCCGATACGCGGGCTCACCGTCGGCAACCCCGAGCTGCACGGGGCCCTCCAGGTGCCGGTGGCGGTGGTCGACAAGCCGTACGAGCAGCGCCGGGACCTGTTCTGGCTGGCCCTGGACGGCGCGGCCGGGCACGTCGCGGTGGTCGGGCAGCCGCAGGGCGGCAAGTCCAGCCTGCTGCGCACGCTGATCTGCGCGCTGGCGCTCACCCACACCCCGGCCGAGGCGCAGGTCTACGGCCTCGACTTCGGCGGTGGGGCGCTCGGCGTACTGCGGGACCTGCCGCACGTCGGCGGGGTGGCCGGCCGCTCGGACCCGACCGCGGTCCGCCGTACGGTCGGGGAGATCGCCGCCCTGCTCGCCGAGCGGGAACGCCGCTTCGCCGAGCTGGGCGTGGAGTCGATGGCGGCGTGGCGTCGGCGGCGGGCGGCGGCGCTGGCCACCGGGCAGCCGGGGACGGACCCGTTCGGCGACGTGTTCCTGGTGGTGGACGGCTGGGGCACCCTGCGCAACGACTACGAGGACCTGGAGCCGCTGGTCACCGACCTGGCCACCCGCGGCCTGTCGTACGGCGTCCACGTGGTGGCCAGCTCCGTGCGCTGGACCGACTTCCGGCCGGCGATCCGCGACCTGTTCGGTTCCCGGCTCGAACTGCGCCTCGGCGACCCGTCGGACTCGGTGGTGGTCAAGCGGGCGGTGGCGGCGAACGTGCCGGAACAGGCCGGCTGGGGCATCACCGCGGAGGGTCTGCACTTCCTCGGCGCGCTACCCCGGGTCGCCGCCCTAGGTGGGGAGACGGTCGACCTGGTCAAGGCGGTCGTCGGGGCCTGGGCCGGACCCGCCGCCCCCGAGGTCCGGTTGCTCCCGCCGGCGCTGCCGTACGCCGAGCTGGACCTCGCCGCGACCACCGGCCTGGCCTTCCCGGTCGGGGTGGCCGAGGCGGACCTGCGCCCGGTGGTGCTGGACTTCGCGACCGAGCCGCACTTCGTGGTCTTCGGCGACGCCGAATGCGGCAAGTCGTCGTTCCTGCGGGCGCTGGCCACCTCGATCATCACCCGGTTCGCCCCCGAGCAGGCCCGGGTGATCCTGGTGGACTACCGGCGCAGCCTGATGGGCACGATCGAGACGTCGCACCTGATCGGGTACGGCACCGCCGCCCCGCACACCACCGAGCTGATCGAGTCGGCGGCCGGCTATCTGCAGGGCCGGATCCCCGGACCCGAGGTGACCCCGGCCCAGCTGCGCAGCCGGTCCTGGTGGTCCGGGCCGGAGCTGTTCGTGCTGGTGGACGACTACGACCTGGTGGCCGGCGGGCCGACCAACCCGCTGCGCGCCCTGGAGGAGCACCTGCCGCACGCCCGGGACGTTGGGCTGCACCTGGTGCTGGCCCGCCGTTCCGGCGGCGCCGGCCGGACCCAGTTCGAGCCGATCATCCAGCGGTTGCGGGAGCTCTCCACGCCCGGCCTGGTGATGTCGGGCGGCCCGGAGGAGGGGGCGCTCGTGGGTCAGGTGAAGGCGGGCCCGCTGCCCCCGGGCCGGGGCCGGCTGGTGACCCGCCGGGAGGGGGTCCGGTTGGTGCAGCTGGCCCACCTGCCGCCGACGTGACCGGAGTCACCGACTTGCAGCGTGACGCACGGGAAACCCGGTAATCTCCGAGCAGCATGTTTCTGTCGCGATGAATGGCTGGGGAATGTGACCAGGGATCGGCACGGAGCTCCGACCGCGACCCGGCACCTCGTGGGACGCACGCTGCTCGGTGTGGCGGTCGCCGCCGTCACGGTCGCCGTCCCGCTCGCCCCGCCCGCGCACGCCGCTCCGGCCCGTACGGCCACCGCCCCGGTCGCCACGTCGCGGCAGGTCACCGCCCTGCCGGTGGCCCGCCGGCAACCGGCGTGGCTCGCCCCGCCGGACACCACAAGCCGGGTCGACCAGGTCCGTGAGGAGCAGTGGCAGCTCGACGAGCTGCAGGCCAGGACGGCCTGGCGCAGCTCGACCGGGCGGGGGGTGATCGTCGCGGTCATCGACTCCGGGGTGGACGGTTCCCACCCCGACCTGGCCGGCCAGGTGCTGACCGGCGTCGACCTGGTGTCCCCCGACGGTGCCGACGGGCCCGACCCGGTGGGGCACGGCACCACGGTCGCCGGCCTGATCGCCGGCCGCAAGGACGACGACCGGGGCGTGGTCGGGCTGGCACCGGACGCCAGGATCCTCCCGGTCCGGGTGCTCGACGACGAGAACCGCTACGACGACGCGATGATCGTCGCCAAGGGGGTGCGCTGGGCGGTCGACAACGGCGCCCGGGTGATCAACCTGTCCCTCGGCGGCGGCGGCGACAGTCCGGCCCTGGCCGCGGCCCTCGACTACGCCTTCGCCCGGGACGTCGTGGTGGTCGCCTGCACCGGCAACCTGGCCACCTCGACCAGCCCCAAGGTCTGGTATCCCGCCCGGGAGCCCGGCGTGCTCGCCGTCGCCGGCCTGGAACGCAGCAGCCAGAATCTCTGGTCCGGCTCGATCACCGGGCACGAGACGGTGCTCACCGCACCCGCGACGGCGCTCTTCGGGGCCCGCTCCGGCGGCGGGTACTGGCGCGTACAGGGCACCAGCTTCGCGTCCCCGCTGGTCGCCGCGACCGCCGCCCTGGTCCGGGCCCGCTTCCCGCAGATGTCCGCCGGGGACGTGGTCAACCGGCTGATCGCCACCGCGAAGGACCTCGGGCCCACCGGCCGCGACGACCGCTTCGGCTACGGCATGGTCGACCCGGTCGCCGCGCTTACCGCCGACGTGCCGGCGGTGGGGCGCAACCCGCTCGACGACACCGACTCCCCCGGCGTGGTGGGCTTCGGCTCGGCGCCCGGATCGGGGCAGGACGACCGGGCGGCCGGGCGGGGCGCCGACCCGTTCAGCTTCACCACACCGAAGCAGCAGACCCGGTGGACGGCCCAGCCTGCGGGCCAGCCGGACGACTCCGCGCCGGAACGGCTCTGGACCGGTCTCGCCCTCTTCGTGGCCCTGGTCACCGGTGCCGCGCTGATGATCCGCCGGTTCCGTCTGTCGCAGCGGTGACCCCGGCGCGGCCGGTCTGAGCGGGCCGTCGGTTGGGTAGTGCTGGGGGCATGAGCGGGTCGGGCGAGCACAGTCGGATGTCCACGACCGAGCGGTCCTGGCGGGGCCGCCGGCTGGACCCGGACCATTCGCTGGGCCTACGGCTCACCCTGGCCGCCGCCGCGGCGTTCCTGGTGCTGGTGCCGTTTGCCCTGCTGGCCCTGCTGGTGCTGGCGGCCTGGCCGCCGCTGTACCGGCTGGACGCCTCGGTGACCGACGCGCTGCACGGGTACGCCGTCGCCCATCCGGCCTGGGTGCGGCTGATGAGCCTCTGGACCGACGTGTTCGCGCCCGGCCCGCTGCGGGCCGCCACCGCCGTCGTGGTCGGCTGGCTGCTGTTCCGCCGGGCGCGGCGGTTGGCCCTCTGGGTGGTCACCACGATGGTGGTGGGCGGGCTGCTCGGCGCGCTGCTCAAGCTGCTGGTCGGCCGGCACCGGCCGGACCTGCTCGACCCGGTGGCCCGGGCGGCCGGCTTCTCCTTCCCGTCCGGGCACGCGCTGAACGCCACCCTGACCGCCGGGGTGCTGCTGCTGGTCTTCCTGCCGTTCACCCGCGGCCGGCGGCCGCTGCGCTGGGCGCTGTGGGTCGCCGCGATCCTGCTCGCGGTGGTCACCGGCGTCAGCCGGATCGCCCTCGGCGTGCACTTCACCAGCGACGTGCTGGGCGGTTGGCTGCTCGGCGTCGCGGTGGTGGCGGCGACCGCGGCCGCCTTCCGCACCTGGCGGACGCGGACCGGTCGGCGGCCGGCGCGGACCGCCCGGGAGGGGGTCGAGCCGGAGCTGGCCGAACCGGCCCCGGACGAGGCGCGCCGCAAGCACGCGTAGTTCCGCATCCGGTGGGGTAATGGGCCGCCCATGTCCGATGTCGCGGTTCAAGTGACCAAGCGAGTCCTGCTGCCTCTGGCCCTGCTCTTCTCCGTCATGGTGGCGCTGGGCCTCCTGGTCACCCGGGTGCTCGCGAAGGCCTGGCCGTTCACCGTGGAGGACGCGGTCAACCGCGAGCTGGCCGGCGACCGCACCGCGGGCTGGAACGTCGTCTCCCTGGTGTTCAGCACGCTGGCGAGCACCCAGATGATCGTCGTGGTCACCGTGCTGGTGGCGCTGGTGCTGCGGCTGGTGCTGCACCGCTGGCGGGAGCCGCTCTTCCTCTGCGCCGCGGTGACCGCCCAGGCGCTGGTCTTCCTCTTCACCACCATGGCCATCGACCGCCGCCGGCCGGCCGTCGAGCACATGGACGTCTCGCCGCCCACCTCCAGCTTCCCGTCCGGGCACACCTCAGCGGCGGTGGCGCTCTACGTCGGCATCGCGGTGCTGCTCGCGCTGCTGGCGAAGACCACCCCGGCGAAGATCACCTGGTGGACGCTGCTGGTCCTGGTGCCGGTCGGGGTCGCGGTCACCCGGCTGTACCGGGGCATGCACCACCCCAGCGACGTGTTGGCGTCGTTCGTCAACGGCGGCATCTGCGTGGCGATCATGGCGCGCGCGGTGCTCGACCGGACGCTGACCTGGGGTCGGGCCAAAATGCCGCTCACCCGTTCGGGTGACGACGTTTCCGCCCCCGCAACCGCGGGCGGCTGACCCGGCGTCCGTCGCGGTCGGGCGCCGCCGGTCGGCTCAGGTGCAGTCGCCGGTGCCGACCGCCCGGGTACGCTCCGCGCCGGCCAGCGCCACCGGCCGGGCCTCGGCGGCGGTCACCGCGAAGCCGGTGTTGGGGTCGTCGGCCGCCGCCGCGAAGATCACCCCGAGCACCAGCCCGTTCGCCGAGACCAGCGGGCCACCCGAGTTCCCGCTGCGCACCAGCGCCCGGATGGTGTAGATCTCCCGGGTCACGTCCCCGGAGGAGTAGATGTCCGGCCCGGTGATCCGGTCCACGTCCCGCACCCGGGCGGGCCGGGCGTCGTACGGGCCGTCGAGGGGGAAGCCCAGCACGATCGCGTCCGCGCCGCTGCCGGCCTGCCCGGCGGCGAAGCGCAGCGACGGACCGGGCAGCCCGGGCACGTGCAGCACGGCCAGGTCCCGCTCCGGGTCGTAGACCACCACCTCGCCGTCGTACCGCTCGCCGCGCAGCTCGACCGCCACCGAGCGGGTGCCGGCCACCACGTGCGCGTTGGTGATCACGCGGTCGTCGGCGTACACGAAGCCGGAGCCCTCGATGCGGCGGGCGCAGCTCGGGGCGGAGCCGAGCACCTTGACCACCGCCCGCTGGCTGTTGGCCACCACCGTGGAGCCGGCGAGCGCCGGGTCGGGCGGGGAGACCTGCCGGGCCCGGGTCGGCGCGAGGTCGCCGAAGACGTCCGGGAATCCGTTGGTGTCGACCGTGTCGCGCAGCGCGGTGGAGAGCTCCTGGGCCTTGTCGGGCAGGATCCGGTCGATCACGGTGAGCAGCGCGCTGTTCCGGATCGAGGAGGCCACCGCGGGCACCGCGGAGGAGCCCAGCGGTACCGCGACCAGCCAGGCCACCAGCATGACGGCGACGAGCGACACGATCGCCCCGCCGATGTCGTCGAGCCGCTTGACCACTTCGTTGGTGATCGTCTTGCGCAGGTGCGAGCCGAGCCAGCCGGCGAGCGCCTGACCGAGCACGGCGAGCCCGAAGATCGCGACGAGGGAGATCAGCACGCGGATCCCGCTGCCGACGAACTGCCGGGCGATCAGCGGGCCGACCTGGAGGCCGACCAGCGCGCCCAGGAAGAAACCGGACAGCGACAGCGCCCCGATAGCGAAGCCCTGGCGGTATCCGCTGACCGCGAACACGAGCATGAGCAGGAGCAGGACGAGATCCACGACGGACACGCGTCCAGGGTACGGGCAGCCGGCACGGAAGCGGCCCACCGCTCGCGCAACGTGACGGTCAGGTCAGCGGACCGGGCTCTCGTCGACCGCGTCGGTGCCGGCCGAGGGCGCCGGGGCGGCGCCGGTCGGCGGCAGCTCCACCACCCGGCCGCGCGGCCACGGACGGGCCCAGCCACCCATCTCCAGCAGTGTGGCCAGCACTCCGGCGGTGAACCCCCAGACCAGCATGCCGCGGGCCGAGAAGGCCGGCCCGATCCAGCCGCTCGGGTGGCGGACCCGCATCCGGTTGTCCGGGTCGACCAGCTCGGCGATCGGCAGCCGGGCGACGTGCGCGACCTCGGCCGGCTCCCGCGGGTGCACCGGGTGCGGCGCGTGCCACCAGGCGAGCACCGGGGTGACCACGAAGTCGCTGACCGGGATCCAGAGCTTCGGCAGCTCGGCCAGGACGGTGACGCTGGCCGGATCGAGCCCGACCTCCTCGTTCGCCTCGCGCAGCGCCGTGGCGCTGGCGTCGGCGTCCTCCGGATCGGCCGCGCCGCCCGGGAAGGCCGGCTGGCCGGCGTGGTTGCGCAGGGTGGCGGCGCGCTGGAGGACCAGGACGTCCGGGCCGGTGCCCGGCTCCTCCCCGAGCAGCACGAGCACGGCGCTCTCCCGGCCACCGCTCTCCGGGGTGGCGAGCCGGGTGAAGTCTTCGGCGCAGGCGGTGCCGAGCCGGCCGAGCAGCGGATCGAGCCACGGCGGCGGTTGCCGGTTCATGCGCTTACCGCCACGCCGAGGTGCTGGCGGACCAGCTCGGTGAGCCGGGCGTCGTCGAGCGCGCCGGTGGCGTCGGTGTGTCGGACCCGACCGTCCGCGCCGACGAAGAGGGTGAGCGGGAAGGAGTTCCGGTGGAGCGCCCGCTCGAAGGCGTCCCCCTGGTCGACCAGCATCGGGAAACGGACGCCGAAGTCCTCGCCGATGGACTGGGCCCCGCCGCGACTGTCCCGGCTGTTCACCCCGATCACCTGGAACCGGCCGGCGGCGCGTTCGCTGAGCCGCTGGAAGGCGGGCAGCTCCTTGCGGCAGGGCGGGCACCAGGACGCCCAGACGTTCACCACCGCCGGACCCTTCATCGCCCGCAGGTTCACCGGGGTGCCCCCGGTGAAGCAGGAGAGGACCAGCTCGGGCAGCGGCTCACCGGGCCCGGCGGTGGGCGCGGGGGCGGCCGAGGCCGGCCCGGCGGTCAGCGTGGCGCAGTCGGCGAACGGCGAGGGGCGCTCGGCACGGGTGGCGGGCGGCGGGGCCGCCTGCTGGTCGGTGGCGGTGCAGCCGGCGACCGCCAGCAGCACCGGGACGAGCAGGGCCGCGAGTCGGTGGTTCACGGCACCTCCGCCGCGACCGCCTGCTGCGGCACCAGCTCCGGGTCGATCCCGACGGCCGCCGCGAGGTCCCGCGCCCGGGGCCCCTTGAGCAGTTTGGCGGCCGCCGCCGGCTCGGTCGGCCCGGTCCCGTACGACGGGCAGAGCTTCGCCAGCGTGCAGGCGCCGCAGGCCGGTTTGCGCGCGTGGCAGACCCGCCGGCCGTGGAAGATGATCCGGTGCGACAGCATGGTCCAGTCGCGCTTCGGGTAGAGCGCCCCTACCACGTGCTCGATCTTGACCGGGTCGGTCTCGGTGGTCAGCCGCCAGCGCTGCACGAGCCGTTGGAAGTGGGTGTCGACGGTGATGCCGGGGACGCCGAAGGCGTTGCCGAGGATCACGTTCGCGGTCTTGCGGCCGATCCCCGGGAGGGTCACCAGGTCGGCCAGCTTGCCGGGGACCTCGCCGCCGTACCGCTCGCAGAGGGCCCGGCCCAGGTTGATCAGGGAGCTGGTCTTGTTCCGGTAGAAACCGGTCGGCCGGATCAGCTCCTCCAGCTCGGCCCGGTCCGCCCCGGCGTAGTCGGCAGCGCTGCGGTAGCGGGCGAAGAGCTTCGGGGTGACCTCGTTGACCTTCTTGTCGGTGCACTGCGCGGAGAGGATCGTGGCGACGGCGAGCTCCAACGCGTTGGAGTGGTCGAGTTCACAGTGCGCGTCGGGGTGCGTCTCGGTCAGCAGCCGGCCGATCCGCCGGGCGCGGCGCGTGCGGCCGAGATCGGTCTCGGCGGAACTGGTGGTCACGCCGGCCAGCCTACGTCGAGCGGGCGACGTGTCGGCGGGCCCACGCGGGCGCCCGCCGCCCCTCCCCGGCCTACGGCGCGGTGATCCGGCCCGCGGTGTCGAGCCGCGCCCCGGTCCTCGGGAAGTCGGCCCGGCTCACCTCCCGGACCAGCCCGAGGCCGCGGTCGCCGGCGTCGATCGACGGCTGGCCCACGCCGTTCATGGCGGTCGAGGTGAACGTCCCGCCGGCGAAGCCGCCGTCCCGCTTCAGGGACACCTTCAGCACGCCGCCCCAGCCGAGCCGGCCGGAGCTGTTCAGCGACTTGCCGCCACCGGCGAAGTTGCCCAGGCTGTACGCGATCAGCCGCCCCCGGTAGAACTCCATCCCGCGCAGCACGTGCGGCCCGTGCCCGACGACCAGGTCCGCCCCGGCATCGATCACCGCGTGCGAGAAGCGGACCGGGTCGCCTCGGTTCTCGCCGAAGAACAGCTCGGTGCCCGGCTTCACGTGGCTCCGGTCGGCGCCCTCGGCGCCCATGTGCACCTGCACCACGACCAGGTCGGCCATGGTGGCCGCCTTCGCCACCACCCGCTTCGCCGACTCGATGTCGACGAGGCTGTTGGACCAGACGTACGACGAGAAGCCGGCCACCGCGACCTTGACGCCCTGCACCTGGACCACGGTGATCTGGTCCGGCGCGCCGGTGTGCTTGAGACCGTGCTCGTCCAGTGCCCGCTGGGTGTTCTGGTAGCCCCGGGGGCCGTAGTCGTAGCCGTGGTTGTTGGCCTGGTTGAGCAGCTCGAAGCCGGCCTCGCGGAGGTGCGCCGCGTACTCCGGGGGCGCCCGGAACTGGTAGCAGTTCTTCGGCGTGGGCCCGCACTTGCCGGCGCCGGTGTCCTCGGTGAGCGGCTCCTCCAGGTTCCCCATCACCAGGTCGGCCTTGAGCGCCGCCTTGACCTGGTCGAAGAAGCCCTTGCCGCCGCCGGCCGGCAGTTGGGACGGGGCGTTGCCCATGATGACGTCGCCGGTCGCGGCGAGCGAGACGGTCTTTCCGGCGGCGTCTCCCGGTCCGGGGTCCGCCGATCCGGCGGGGTCGAGCGGGATCGGCGAGCCGGTCGACCCGCCGCCCGCGCCCGGCTGCCAGACCGGCGCATCGCCGGCGTCGTCGGCGCAGCCGGCGGCGAGGAGCGCGACGAGCAGCACGCCGAGGGCGCCGGTGAGGCGTCGACGCGGGCGGGACGCGGAGGGGGCGGGAGCATACATCGCCCGCGACGCTACCGGGCGGCAAACGCTCCGACGAGGGCCGATCGGTCGGAAAACCGGGCCCACCGAAGCGCCGCCGGCCAGGTCAGCCGGTCCGGCGGTCGGACCAGGGCACGACGGTGCCGGCGCCGCCGGCGAGCACGGCCGCGTGCACCGCCCGGGCCAGCGGCCCGCCCCAGGTCGACCGGGGGCCGCCGTAGGGGGCCGGCTCGCCGTCGGCGGGGCAGAGGACGGTGACCGCGTCGGTGGGGGTGCCGGTGGCGGGCAGTCCCAGCTCCCAGATCGCCTGCGCCTTCGCCTCGGTGGCGGTGGCCACGGCGTTGACCAGCGCCGCGTCGCCGAGCCGGGCGGGGACGTACACCACGATGTTGACCGTGCCGACCCGCTGCGCGGGCCGCGCCGGCGCCGGCTCGGCGGCCCAGACCGGGGTGCCGAGCCCGACCGTCGCCCAGGCCCGCACGCCGGTGTCGGCCCGGGCCACCACCTCGGCCACGTCGACCCCGGTCAGCAACCCCACCCCGGGCCCGTCCAGGCCGAGCCCGTCGGCCAGTTCAGCCAGGTGGGCGGCCGGGTCGTCCCGGTGGTACGACATCGGCACGGTCGCGTTGACCACCCACCGTCGTACGCCGATCCCGCCGCCCAGCGGGGCGGTGCCGACGGCCAGCAGCGGCTCGGCGGGCCGCCACACCAGCAGCGGAATGTCCCACCCGTCCTCGTGGCGGGTGGTCAGGAAGGGCTCGCTCAGCACGGACTGACCCTACGTTCCCGGGGGTGCACCTCTGATTCGCGCTCACGTGCGCCTAGACTGGCGGCGCGCGAGGGGATCAGCGGACGGCGGACCCGGCCGACGGACGGCACGCGCTGGCGGAGGTGCGCATGGACGAGGTACTGGCCCGCAGCGGGATCTTCCAGGGTGTCGACCCGGAGGCTGCCGAGGCGCTCGCCAAGGAGATGGAGACGATCGAGGTCCGCAAGGGCGAGATCGTCTTCAACGAGGGTGAGCCCGGCGACAGTCTCTACATCCTGCTGTCCGGCAAGATCAAGGTCGGCCGCCGCGCGGCGGACGGCCGGCAGAACCTGATCGCGGTGATGGGGCCGTCGGACATGGTCGGCGAGCTGTCGCTCTTCGACCCGGGCCCGCGTACGGCGACGGCCACCGCGGTGACCGACACCCGGCTGGTGCGGCTGCGCAAGCAGGCGCTGCGGCCGTGGCTGAACAACCGACCGGAGATCGCCGAGCAACTGCTACGGGTGCTGGCCCGCCGGCTGCGCCGGACGAACGACTCACTGGCCGATCTGATCTTCACGGACGTGCCCGGGCGGGTCGCCAAGAACCTGCTCCAGATGGCCGGGCGGTTCGGCACCCGGGACGGCGGCGTGCTGCGGGTGACCCACGACCTGACCCAGGAGGAGATCGCCCAGCTCGTCGGCGCCTCCCGGGAGACCGTCAACAAGGCGCTCGCCGACTTCGCCTCGCGCGGCTGGCTGCGGCTGGACGGCAAGAGCATCATCATCCTCGACCCGGAGCGCCTGGCCCGCCGCGCGCGGGTCTGACCCACCCCGACATCGACAGGGACCGCCCCCCGGGGCGGTCCCTGTCGTCGCTCTGCTAAGCACACCGCCGGCCGCCGGTCGGGCCGGTCCGTGCCGGCGCGAAGCACGGTGCAGGACGCTACAAAGCTGATGACGTGAATGAATCGCTCGGCCCGCTCCAGCTCCCGGCCGACGAATGAGGTGCCCGATCCACCGACGTCATCAGCTTCGTAGTCACCTCACCCCACCCGGTGGTCGCCACTGCCCGGAGGCGGAGCGTCCGCGACGGCGGCACGGGGCGCCTGCCCGGAAAAAGTCAGTCTTGACTGTTTGTTTCGGGGGCGGCACGCTGTCCCCGTGCCCGCCACATCGACCCGCGTCCCTCAACAGGAGCGCAGCCGCGCCACCCAGGCCCGGCTGCTGGAGGCGACCGTCGAGTGTCTGGTCGAGCACGGCTGGTCCGGCACCACGACCACGGTGGTCGCCAACCGGGCCGGCGTCTCGCGCGGCGCCCAGTTGCACCACTACCCCACCAGGGCCGCCCTGGTCACCGCCGCCGTCGCCCACCTCACCGAACGCCGGGCGGCGGAGCTGCGCACCGAGGCGGACGCCCTGCCCGCCGGCCCGCGACGGCTGGACCGGGTGATCGACCTGCTCGGCGCGGCCTTCACCGGGCCGCTCTTCGTCGCCGCCCTCGAACTCTGGGTGGCGGCCCGCACCGACACCGAGCTGCGCGCCGCCCTGGTGCCGCTGGAGGCCCGGGTGGGCCGCGAGATGCACCGGCTCACCGTCGAACTGCTCGGCGTGGACGAGCGCCGCCCCGGCGTCCGCGAGGCGGTACAGGCCACCCTCGACCTGCTCCGCGGGCTCGGCGTGGCCAACCTGCTCAGCGACGACTCGCCCCGCCGCACCGCCCTGCTGCACACCTGGAAACGCCAGCTCGCCACCCTGCTCACCCCGGACCTCAACCCAGCGGACCTCAACCCAACGAACCGGCACTGACCCGTCCGCCCTGATCGGCACACCCCGCCCGGAGGCACCATGGTCGACCTGACAGCCCTGCTCGCGGACCTGGCCGCCGAGTCCGATCAGCTCGACGCCCTCGTCGCTCCGCTGTCACCGGAGGACTGGGCGCGACCGACCCCGGCCCCCGGCTGGACGGTCGCCCATCAGGTCGCCCACCTGGCCTGGACCGACCACGTGGCCCGGCTCGCCGCCACCGACCCGGCGGCATTCTTCGCCTCGGTCACCGGCGCGCCCGACCCGGCCCGGCTGGTCGACGACGGCGCCGAGTCGTTCCTCGCCCCGCCCGCCGAGCTGCTGGCCCGGTGGCGGGACGGCCGGGCAGCGCTCGCGACGGCCCTCGCCGCCGTGCCACCCGGGGAGAAACTGCCCTGGTACGGCGCCCGGATGTCGCCCGCCTCGATGGTCACCGCCAGGATCATGGAGACCTGGGCGCACGCCGAGGACGTCGCCGACACGCTCGGCGTCACCCGCCCGGCCACCGCCCGCCTGCGGCACATCGCCCACCTCGGCTTCCGTACCCTCGGGCACGGCTTCGCCGCCCACGGCCGCGCGGTGCCGACGGCGCCGGTGCGGGTCGAGCTGACGGCACCGGCGAGCGCGAGGAGCGAGCTTGCGGGCCGCGCCGTCGGGAGCGAGGACGCCGACGGCGACACCTGGATCTTCGGGCCGGCGGACGCCGCCGATCGGGTCACCGGGCCCGCGCTGGACTTCTGCCTGCTGGTCACCCAGCGCCGGCACCGCGCCGACCTGTCCCTGGTCGCCACCGGTACGACCGCCGACGAGTGGCTGGACGTGGCCCAGGCCTTCGCCGGGCCACCCGGGGCCGGCCGCGGGCCGACGGCATGACCGGCGTGCTGCGGGTCGGGAACGCCTCGGGCTTCTACGGCGACCGGTTCACCGCCTGGCGGGAGATGCTCGACGGCGGCCAGCTGGACGTGCTCACCGGTGACTACCTCGCCGAGCTGACCATGCTGATCCTCGGCCGGGACCGGCTGCGCGACCCCGACCTCGGCTATGCGAAGACGTTCCTCCGCCAGCTCGAAGGCTGCCTCGGCACCGCGCTCGACCGAGGCGTGAAGATCGTGACCAACGCCGGTGGCCTCAACCCCGCCGGCCTGGCCGCCGCGATCGGCTCGCTCGCCGACCGGCTCGGCCTCACCGCGCGGATCGGGTACGTCGAAGGCGACACCATCCCGCGTCCGGACGCGCTCACCGCGAACGCGTACCTCGGCGCGTTCGGCATCGCCGCCTGCCTGGATGCCGGGGCGCACGTGGTGGTCACCGGCCGGGTCACCGACGCCTCCCTCGTGGTCGGCCCGGCGATCGCCCGCTTCGGCTGGGGCCGCGACGACCTGGACGCGCTCGCCGGGGCGACCGTGGCCGGGCACCTGATCGAGTGCGGCGCCCAGGTCACCGGCGGCAACTTCAGCTTCTTCACCGAGCTGCCCGACGGCGGGCACCGCCCCGGCTTCCCGATCGCGGAGCTCCACCCGGACGGCTCCTCGGTGCTCACCAAGCATCCCGGCACCGGCGGCGCGGTCACCGTGGAGACCGTCACCGCTCAGCTGTTGTACGAGGTGGGCGGCCCGGCGTACCTGGGGCCGGACGTGGTGACCCGGCTCGACACGGTCACCCTGACCGCCGACGGGCCGGACCGGGTGCGGGTCACCGGCGTCCGCGGCACCCCGCCGCCGGGCACGCTCAAGGTCGGCGTCAACAACCTCGGCGGCTTCCGCAACTCGATGACGTTCGTGCTCTGCGGGCTCGACATCCCGGCCAAGGCGGCCCTGGTCCGGGGCCAGCTCGAGGAGGCGGTCGGCAAGGAGGGGCTGGAGTTCACCCTGGCCCGCACCGACCACCGGGACGCCACGGAGACCGAGGCGGCGAGCGCGCTGCTGCACGTGAATCTCCGCGACGGTGACCGGGCACGGGCCGGACGGGCCTTCTCGGCGGCCGCGGTGGAACTGGCGCTGGCCTCGTACCCGGGCTGCACGCTGACCACCCTGCCCGGCGAGGCCACCCCCTACGGCGTCTTCACCACGGACCTCGTGCCGCAGGACGCGGTCGCGCACGTCGCGGTGCTGCCCGGCGGTGAGCGGGTGCCGATCGCCCCGCCGATCCGAACGAGCGCGACACCGGCGGACGGCACGCCCGCCGACGCGGCCGTGCCCGACGCGGCCGTGCCCGACGCGGCCGTCGGACGGGCGACCCGGCGGGGGCCGCTGGGTGAGCTGGTCGGGGCGCGGTCCGGAGACCAGGGCGGCGACGCGAACCTGGGCGTCTGGGCACGCACCGACGCGACCTGGGCCTGGCTGCGCGGCTGGCTCACCGTCGAGCGGCTGGCCGAGCTGCTGCCGGAGACCGCCCCGCCGACCGTCGAGCGGTACGAGCTGCCGAACCTGCGCGCGGTCAACTTCGTGATCCGAGGGCTGCTCGGGCAGGGGGTGGCCGCCTCCACCCGGTTCGACCCGCAGGCCAAGGCGCTCGGCGAACTGCTCCGCTCCCGCGTCGTCGACCTACCCGCCGAGGGGTGGACAGAATGACCATCGTGGACACCCCCGAGCGGCGGCAGCTCCGCGAGCTGACCCGGACCTTCGTGACCCGCGAGGTGCTGCCCTACCTGGACGACTGGGAACGGGCCGGCGAGGTGCCCCGTGAGCTGCACGCCACCGCCGCGAAGCTCGGCCTGCTCGGCATCGGCTTCCCCGAGTCGGTGGGTGGCAGCGGCGGCAACCTGCTCGACTCGATCGTCGTCACCGAGGAGATCATCCGCTCGGGCGGCTCGTCCGGCCTGATCGCCGCGCTCTTCACGCACGGCATCGCGCTGCCGCACATGGTCGCCTCCGGAAACGTCGACCTGATCGACCGATACGTCCGCCCCACCCTCGCCGGGACGATGATCGGCGCGCTGGCGATCACCGAGCCGGACGGCGGCTCGGACGTCGCCGCGATCCGCACCCACGCCCGTCGGGACGGCGACCACTACGTGGTGAACGGCTCGAAGACGTACATCACCAGCGGGCTCCGGGCCGACTTCGTGACCACGGCGGTCTGCACCGACTTCCCGGGCAGCGGCGAGCTCAGCCTGCTGGTGATCGAAAAGGGTTGGCCCGGCTTCACGGTCGGGCGGCGGCTGGAGAAGCTGGGCTGGCACTGCTCCGACACCGCCGAACTCTCCTTCGTGGACGTCCGGGTCCCGGTGACGAACCGGATCGGCCCGGAGGACACCGGCTTCCTGGCGATCATGCAGCACTTCGCCGCCGAGCGGCTCTCCCTCGCCACCCAGGCGTACGCGACCGCCCAGCGCTGCGTGGAACTCGCCACCCGCTGGTGCCGGGACCGGTCCACGTTCGGCCGGCCGCTGGCCAGTCGGCAGCTGGTCCGGCACCGGCTGGCCGAGCTGCACACCCGCGCCGAGGCAGCCCGGGTGTACGTGCACGAGGTGGCCGCCCGGGTCGCCGCCGGCGAGCCGGTGGTGACCGAGGTCGCGATGGCGAAGAACGTCGCGGTGGCCGCCTGCGACCACGTGGTCGACGCGGCCCTGCAACTGCACGGCGGCTTCGGCTACCTGCGCGACGCCGAGGTGGAACGGCACTACCGGGACGCCCGCATCCTCGGCATCGGCGGCGGCACCACCGAGATCATGAACGAGATCATCGCGAAGGGCATGGGCCTGTGACCATACTGGACAGCGCGCTCGACCCGTCCTCGCCGGCCTACGCGGCCAACCGGGAGTCCCTGCGGGAACGCCTGGCCGAGCTGGACGCCGCGCTCGACCAGGCCCGCGCCGGCGGCGGCGAGAAGTACGTGACCCGGCACCACCAGCGCGGCAAGCTGCTTCCCCGGGAGCGGATCGAGCTGCTCCTCGACCCGGACAGCCCGTTCCTGGAGCTGTCCCCGGTGGCCGGGTACGGTACCGACTTCCCGGTCGGGGCGAGCGTGGTGACCGGCATCGGGGTGGTCGAGGGCGTGGAGTGCCTGGTGGTCGCCAACGATCCGACGGTACGCGGCGGCGCGGTCAACCCCTGGTCGCTCGCCAAGACCCGGCGGGCCGGCGAGATCGCCCTCGCCAACCGGCTGCCGATGGTCAACCTGGTCGAGTCGGCCGGCGCGGACCTGCCCACCCAGGCGGAGATCTTCATTCCCGGCGGCCGGGTGTTCCGCGACCTGACCCGGCTCTCCGCGGCGAAGATCCCCACGGTCAGCGTGGTCTTCGGCAACGCCACCGCCGGCGGCGCGTACGTGCCGGGGATGTCCGACTTCACCATCATGATCCGGGGCCGGTCGCAGGTGTACCTGGCCGGTCCGCCGCTGGTGAAGATGGCCACCGGCGAGGTCACCGACGACGAGTCGCTGGGCGGCGCGGCCATGCACGCCACGAAGTCCGGCCTGGCCGACTTCCTCGCCGAGGACGAGCGGGACGGCATCCGGCTGGCCCGGCAGTGCGTCCGCCGGGTCAACTGGCGCAAGCAGGGGCCGCCCCCGCGCAACCCGGTCCCACAGCCCCCCAAGTACGACCCGGAGGAGTTGCTCGGCATCGCCAGCGCCGACCTCAAGGTGCCCTTCGACCCGCGCGAGGTCCTCGCCCGGGTCCTCGACGGCAGCGAGTTCGACGAGTTCAAGCCGGGCTACGGCACCGCGCTGGTGACCGGCTGGGGCGAGCTGCACGGCTACCCGGTCGGCGTGCTCGCCAACGCCCGGGGGGTGCTGTTCAGCGAGGAGGCGCAGAAGGCGACCCAGTTCATCCAGCTCGCCAACGCCGCCGACACCCCGCTGGTCTTCCTGCAGAACACCACCGGCTACATGGTCGGCACCGAGTACGAGCAGCGGGGCATCATCAAGCACGGCGCCCTGATGATCAACGCGGTGTCGAACTCGACCGTGCCGCACCTGACGGTCAACCTCGGCGCCTCCTACGGCGCCGGCAACTACGGCATGTGCGGCCGGGCGTACGAACCGAGGTTCCTCTTCACCTGGCCGAACGCCAAGTCGGCGGTGATGGGGCCGGCGCAGCTCGCCGGGGTGCTCTCGATCGTCGCCCGACAGGCCGCCGCCGCCCGGGGACGCGAGTACGACGAGGACTCCGACGCCGCGATGCGAATGCTGGTCGAGCAGCAGATCGAGTCCCAGTCCGGGGCGCTCTTCCTCTCCGGCCGGCTCTACGACGACGGGGTGATCGACCCTCGGGACACCCGTACCGTCCTCGGGCTCTGCCTGTCGGCGATCCACAACGGACCGGTCAGGGGCGCCGACGGCTTCGGCGTTTTCCGGATATGAGGCGGACATGATTCGGAAACTGCTTGTCGCGAACCGGGGCGAGATCGCCCGCCGGGTCTTCGCCACCTGCCGGGCGCTCGGCATCGGTACGGTCGCCGTGCACTCCGACGCCGACGTCGACGCGCCCTTCGTCGCCGACGCCGACCAGGCCGTACGCCTGCCGGGGAACACGCCGGCCGAGACGTACCTGCGGATCGACCTGATTCTGGACGCGGCCCGGAAGGCCGGCGCGGACGCCGTCCACCCGGGTTACGGCTTCCTCGCCGAGAACGCGGAGTTCGCCGCGGCGGTGACCGACGCGGGCCTGACCTGGGTCGGGCCGCCGGCGAAGGCGATCGCCGCGATGGGCGACAAGATGGAGGCGAAGGCGCTGCTCGCCGAGGCGGGCGTGCCGATGCTGCCGACCTGGACCGACCCCGACCAGATCACCGACTTCCCGGTGCTGGTCAAGGCGTCCGCCGGCGGCGGCGGGCGTGGCATGCGAGTCGTTCGGGACGCCGCCGACCTGGCCGAGGCCGTCGCCTCGGCGCGCCGCGAGGCGGCTGCCGCGTTCGGCGACGGCACGGTCTTCATCGAGCGGTACGTCGAGTGCGGCCGCCACGTCGAGGTGCAGGTCTTCGGCGACACCCACGGCACGGTGGTGGCTCTGGGCGAGCGGGACTGCTCGATCCAGCGCCGGCACCAGAAGATCGTCGAGGAGGCCCCGGCGGTCCTGCCGGAGGGGGTCCGGGCCCGATTGCACGAGGCGGCGGTGGCCGCTGGCCGGGCGGTCGGCTATGTCGGCGCGGGCACGGTCGAGTTCCTGCTCGCGCCGGACGGGGAGTTCTTCTTCCTGGAGATGAACACCCGCCTCCAGGTGGAACACCCGGTCACCGAGGCGGTCACCGGGCGGGACCTGGTCCGGCTGCAACTGCTGGTCGCCGAGGGCGAGCCGCTGCCGTCGGCGGCGACCCCGCCGACCGACGGCCACGCGATCGAGGTACGCCTCTGCGCCGAGGACCCGGGCCAGGGCTTCCGCCCCGGCACGGGCACCCTGCACCGGTTCGCGGTTCCCGGGGTGACCGGCGAGTTCGCCCCCACGAAGGGGCTGCGGCTCGACTCCGGCGTGGTGGACGGCTCGGCGGTGGGCGTGCACTACGACTCGATGCTGGCCAAGCTGGTCGCCTGGGCGCCGACCCGCGCCGAGGCGGCCCGGGCCCTGGCGGGCGCGCTGGCCCGGGCCGAGTTCCACGGCGTCGCCACCAACCGGGACCTGCTGGTCCGGGTGCTCCGCAGCCCCGAGTTCGGCGCGGCCGAGGTCGACACCGGCTTTTTGGAGCGGCACGGCGAGGTCTTCGCTCCGCTGCTGCCGAACGATCAGCTCCCGCTAGCGGCCCTCGCCGCCGCCCTGGCTTCGGCGGCCGGCCGGCGGGCCGGCGCGACCGTGCTCGCCGGGCTGCCCTCGGGTTGGCGGAACGTGCCCGCCTTCCCGCAGGTGACCCGGTTCGCCGGCCCGGACGGCGAGATCGAGGTCCGCTACCGGCTGGACCGCACAGGGGCGTTGGCGGGATGGTCCACGGATCCTTCAGTCAGCACGCCGGGTGGAACGGCTGACCTCTCCTCCGGGGCAGCGCCGGCCGTGGCGCTGGTCGAGGCCGCCCCGGACCGGGTGGTGCTCGACGTGGACGGGGTGCGGCGGGCGTTCCGCGTACACCGGGTGGGGTCGGAGGTCTTCGTGGACGGCCCGGACGGGGCGGCGAGCCTCACCGAGCTGGCGCGGTTCCCGCTGCCCACCGCGGAGCTGGCGGCCGGGTCGCTGCTGGCGCCGCTGCCCGGCGCGGTGACCCGGGTGCACGTCGGGGTCGGGCAGCGGGTCGCCGCCGGTGAGCTGCTGCTGACCCTGGAAGCGATGAAGCTCGAACACCCCGTGCTCGCCCCGACCGACGGTGTGGTCGCCGAGCTGCCGGTGCCGGCCGGCGGCCAGGTCGACACCGGCGCCGTGCTGGCCGTGGTCAACTCCGAGGAGGACCCGCGATGAACTTCGACCTCACCCCCGAGCAGGACCAGCTCCGCGACGCCGTCCGGGCGCTGGGTCGCAAGTACGGCCACGGTTACTTCGTCGAGAAGGCGAAGGCCGGCGAGCACACCACCGAGCTGTGGAACGAGGCCGGCCGGCTCGGCTACCTCGGCGTCAACATCCCCACCGAGTACGGCGGCGGGGGCGGTGGCATCACCGAGCTGGCCATCGTCTGCGAGGAACTGGCCGCCGCCGGCTGCCCGCTGCTGCTGCTGGTGGTCTCCCCCGCGATCGCCGCCACGGTGATCGCCAAGCACGGCACCGACGAGCAACGGAAGCGCCACCTGCCCGGGCTCGCCGACGGCTCCCAGAAGATCGTCTTCGCGATCACCGAGCCGGAGGCCGGCTCGAACTTCCACCGGCTCGGCACGGTGGCGCGCCGCGACGGCGACGACTGGCTGCTCTCCGGCCGCAAGTGCTACATCTCCGGCGTGGACGAGGCGAACCACGTGCTGGTGGTGGCCCGCACCGAGGACGCGTCGACCGGCAAGCTCAAGCCGGCGCTGTTCATCGTGCCGACCGACGCCCCGGGGCTCACCCGCTCCAAGCTGGACATGGAGATCCTCTCCCCGGAGAACCAGTTCCTGCTCTACCTGGACGACGTGCGCCTCCCGGCCGACGCCCTGCTCGGCGAGTCCCTCGACGCGGGCCTGCCGGCGCTCTTCGCCGGCCTGAACCCGGAGCGGATCACCGTCGCCGCGATGGGCGCCGGCACCGGCCGGTACGCCATCGAGCGGGCCAGCGACTACACCGCCACCCGCAAGGTGTGGGGCGGCCGGAGCATCGGCTCGCACCAGGGCGTGGCGCACCCGCTCGCGCACGCCGCGGTGCAGGTGGAGCTGACCCGCCTGATGATCAACAAGGCGGCCACCCTCTACGACGCCGGGCGCGACCTGGAGGCCGGCGTCGCCGGCAACATGGCCAAGTACGCCGCCGGCGAGGCCGCCGCGCTCGCCGTGGACACCGCCGTGCAGGCGCTCGGCGGCGCCGGCATGACCACCGAGTACGGGGTGGCCACCCTGCTCGGCGCGGTCCGCGCCGGCCGGATCGCCCCGGTCAGCCGGGAGATGATCCTCAACTTCGTCGCCCAGCACGTCCTCGGCCAGGACAAGTCGTACTGAGGGCTCTCACAGCGGACGGTTCAGCCCGACGTGGAGGTGGCCGGCCCACCGGGTCGGGGTCGAGGGGAACTCGTCGCGGACGGCTCGCACCGTGTCGTTGAGCACCCGCGCCGCGGCGGCCGGGTCGGGCGGCTCGGTGCCGCCGTTCGTCAGCCCGGCGTAGAACGCCTCGGCGATCCGGGCGCTGTCCGTGGTCCGCCACGCCGTGCCGACGACCCCGCGGAAGCCCGCGAGCTGGAACGCGGCGGCCAAGTGCAGCGGCTCGTCGGTGAACGTCGGGTGCGTCTCGGCGGTGCTGCACGCGGAGAGGAAGGCCAGCTCCGCCCGCTCCAGGTGGTACGAGCCCACCATGCTCGGGCTGAGCAGGCCACCTCCGCCGAGGCGCAGGCCACCGCGCAGCCCGGCGTCGATACTGGCGTCGGCGTCGCCGTGGCAGGCGAAGTGGGCGATCGGATGCGCCCGCAACGCGTCCTCGACCGCGACCGGTTCCACCGCCGTGCCGGCGAGCACGGTGGAACCCGGGATCAGTCGCGCGACGTGGTCGACCTCGGCACGGACCTGCGCCAGCGCGGGCAGGTCGCCCGCCGTCGGCACGCCGACGACGGCGGCCGTGGCGGTGGCCGGTGGACGCGGACGGTCCGCCGCGGCGTGCGCGAGGGCGGTGAGGGTCGGCGTGTACGACGACACGGCCCGGTCGAAGACCGTACGCGGGCGGCCCGGCTCTTGGTGGTGCCCGGCCGCGTGAAGCGGGAGGCGGGCCAGCGTGCCGGCCGGCGACCACCAGATCCGGGGAGCCGGACCGGACCCGGGAGCGATCCGGTCGAGCACCGGCCCGGTGACGGCGTCCCACAGCCAGGCCAGGATGCCCAGCAGGTCCTCCTGGGCGGCGGCACGCCGGTCGAACGGCACCGCCGGGTCCATCGCGTCGGACACCGCCGCGGACAACCGGAGGACGTGCTGCCGGACGACGGTCTCCCGCAGCTCGGGCAGCCGGACGAGCTGCACGCCCCGGTCCGGTTCCGGCGGGATGATCAGGGCGTCACCCCGGTCGCCGTGCGTGGTGACGACCACGACCGGCATGCCCGCCAGCCGCTCGCGCAGCAGGGGCAGCGACGGAGGCCGCAGGAAGTCGGCGAACTCGGGCAACCGGCGGATACGCGCGATCACCCGGTCCCGGTCCACCGCCAGCTCCCGGGTGCGGGCCACCCAGACGGGCCGGGGATCCCATTCCCTGGTGGCGCTGTCCAGGACCGCGCCGGACTCCGCCCGGCGCTCCACCTCGATAATGAACTTCCGGACGTGCGTGTAGGCGTCCGCCTCGGACAGTTCACGGTCGATCCGGTCCAGCTCCGCGGCGAGCTGCGGACTGGTGGTCCGCAGCTCCGCCCAGCCGCCGCGGATGCCGAGGGCCTCGTGGAACAGGAGGCCCCGGCCGCGCTCCAGCAGCTCGACGGCGCCGTCGGTGTCCCCGGCCGCGATCGCCACCGCGGCGGCCTCCGCGGCCAGCCCGCCCAGTTCCGCGACCGCGCCGAGCCGGCGGCGGCCGGCCAGCGACCGGCTGACCGAGGACGGCATCCGCTGCACCGCCCGCTCCAGCGCGGCCAGTCGGGCGGCCGGGTCCGCCGCTTCGCGGGCCAGCCCGGCCTGCTGGCGTTCGGCCCCGATCCGGTCCTGCGCGTCGGTCAGCGGCGAGGCGGCCAGCGCGGCGTACGTGGCGATGGCTTCGGCGCGCGCCCGGTCGGCGTCCGGTCCTCCCGATCTCGCCAGCTCGGCTGCCGCCCGGGCCAGGAGCCCCGCCCGCAGCGGCCACCAGTGGTGGTCGGTCGGGGTTTCCTCGACCGCCTCCCTGGCCAGGTCCACGGCGTCGGACAGGACGTCGAGGTCGCCGCCCAGCCGGTACCGCTGGTACCACACGTCGGCGATCGTGCTGCCGATCCGCGGGTGGTCCGGATGGTCCGGTGGCAGCAGCGCCAGGGCCTCCCGGAGGGTGCGCTCGGCCTCCAGCAGGGCGGCCTCGTCCTTCCGCCGCACGGCGTGCCGGGTCACGCTGCTCGCGTGGTTGTAGAGGAACCCGACGCGGCGGGAATCGCCGTCGGACAGAGCGGCGACCGCGCGGCGGCCGACCTCCACCGCCTCGGCGAGGAGCCCGTCGTCGGGTGCCAGCGCGTCGCGGCGCACCAGAAGACTGGCCAGGCCCATCAGGCGCAACGCGTACGACTCGTGCCGTGGGGGCGTGAGTCGCAGCGCCTCCCGCTGGTGCCGCAGCGCCTCGTCCAGGCTCTCGGGATCGCGGGTCAGCCAGCCGGCGTCGGACAACGTACCGGCCAGGACCACGAGTTGGTGCGGGCGCTCGTCGGGCTGCTCCTCGGGCTGCTCCTCGGTCAGCTCCAGGGCCGCCCGGGCGGCGGACAGCGCGACCTCGACCAGTTGTGCTGCCCCGCCGTGCAGTCCCGCGTCGGCGGCGGAGCCCGCCAGCAGGTTCAGAGCCTCCCGCCGCAACGGGTGCCGAGGTCCGGTGGCGTCCAGGGCCAACTGTGCCCAGGTCGCCGCCCGCCCCGCCCCGCTCAGCTCGCCGCCGTGCTCCCAGCGATCCCGCTCGGCCCCGCCGAGCAGCAGCAGGGCCTGCGGCCGGGCCGGGTGGAACGCGGGCACCGCGACGACCAGCACTGCGGCCGACTCGTACCGCGCGGCCAGCGCCGACGGCGAGGCGTCGACGGTGATCCGGGCGGCCTGTTCCTCGGCCCGGCGGAGAAGCTGGTCGAGCAGATCGGGCTGGTCGGCCGCCGCGACGATCGCCAGTACCGGGTCGAGGCCGACGGTGTCCGCCAACCGGTTGGCGACCTCGTTGAGGCGCTGGAGAGCCGAGGCCGTCGCGGGTTCGTCCGAGGCGGCGGCGTGGACCGCGTCGCGCCAGGCGCCGGTCGCCTCGAGCAGGATCTCGACCGAGGCCAGTTCCGGGATCTCGTGCAGCCGGCACAGCGCCGCGCCGAGCCGCGCCACCACGGTCGGGTCGGTGGGGTGCCGCTGCCAGCCGAGTTGCGCCGCCCGCCGGTACTCGCCGACGGCCAGCTCCAGGGCCCGGGGTCCGGCGCCCCGGTCGAAGTAGTGCTCCAGGAGGCCACCGCGGCGACCGAGGCGGTGGATCCGGTGCGGGTCCCCGGCCGACGTGGCCTTCAGCGCCCTCGTGGCGGTGTCCAACGCGTCGTCGAGCGTCAGCGCGTCGCCGGTCTCCTCGGCGAGCGCGGCGAGCGCCTCGGCGAGATCGGTCAGCAGCGCGGCACGGAGCAGGCGAGCCGCCTCGTCGCGTTCCCGTGCCAGTTGGGAGAGCCACTCCTGGTACAACGTCACGAGCATCCGGAGGGCCTTCTCCGAACCGGCCCGGTGCCGCTGCCGGAGACGCGCGACCCGATCGGCCTGCTGCTGACTCAACAGGACGTCGGAGAGCACCGGTGAGCCGGGCCGGTCGGTCGTGCCGCACTCGTCCCGGAGCGGCTCGGGTACCAGGCCCGGGTCCCGGCGGTGAAGCCGGCGGAAGAGGTCGACCGCCGCGCGGCGCTCCCGCAGACCGTCGACCCCGGGGAGGTCGAGATACCGGTACCAGTGCAGTCGCGCCAGCGCCTGCGCCGCCTGCCGGCCCGTTCCGCGGTCACCGACCGCACCGGCCAGGCTCCGCTGCTCAGCGGAGAGGTCGGTGTGCCACAGGACCCCCGGGTTGCCCGTGCGTTCGTACTCGGCGATCACGGCGGTGACCCGGTGCAGGTCACTGCCGATGGTCCATCGCGGCATCACGTCTCCATTCCGTCGCTGCGGCCGGTGCGGAGGTGTCGGGCGGCGATCGCCGTGGCGTCCTCTGATCCTGCCGGCCGACGACGGCGGGCGGAAGCGGGACGACGAGGTCCGGACAGGACAGTGCCCGGGTCGCTACTGTGGCAGCGGGAGAGGTCGACCGAGGCACTGGGAGCGGCAGTGGAACTCGTTGCGCACCGCGTCGGCCGGCTCTGCGGCCAGGCCGTCGGCGGGCAGCTCCGGGAACACGCCGAGCGGTACGACGTCGTCGAGGTGGTGGACCGGATCGCCGCCGCGGTCGGGCAGGGACGGCTCGACACGCACCTGGTGGAGGACCTCGACCGCCTCGACGCCGCGTTCGCCCGCAACGGCATCGACGGGCTGACCACCGGCGTGCGGGGGTTCGAGCCGTGGCTCGGCGGGGGTGGGCATCCGACGGTCACCGCGTGGACCTGCCCGAGCCCGCGGCCGTGTCCCCGGGCGGTGCCGGTCGGCGAGGACGACCCGCCCGCGTGCGCGCTCACCGGCGCACCGTTCACGGAGACCCGGATCCCGTTGTGAACGCGTTCCTCGCCGAACTGGGCAAGCAGTTGGTGACCCGGTGGACCGTCGCGCTGATGCTGCCGGGGGCGCTGTTCGCCGGTGCGGTGGTGCTGGGCCACGTCCTCGGCCACCAGCACGCCGTCGACCTCCGGGCCCTGCCGGGCTGGCTGGACGGGGTGACGGCCATCCCGGCCGGTGGGCGCGGCGGCGCGCTGCTGATCGCCGTGGCCGCGTTCCTGCTCGGCGCGACGGCGGCGGGGCTCACCGCCCACACGGTGGGCGTGTTCGTCGCATGGACCTGGAGCCTGGGCGGATCCGTGCCGGTGCTGCGCCGGCTCGCCGACCGGCGCCGTCGCCGGTGGGAGCGGGCGGACGCCGAGGCAGCGGAGACGGAACGCGCGCTGCTGGTGGACACCGCCGACCCCACGCTCCGCGCCCTGGTCCGCCGGGCCATCGCCCGCCGCGCGGCGATCTGCCTTGTCGAGCCGGAACGCCCCACCTGGATCGGCGACCGGCTGCACGCGGCCGACGTCCGGGTGCACCGGAGTTACCGGGTCGACCTGGCGACCGTGTGGCCGCGACTGTGGCTGGTCCTCCCCGACGAGGTACGCGGCGAGTTGGCGGCCGTCCAGGACCGGTGCGCATCGGCGGCCCGGCTGGCCGGGTGGGGCGTGCTGTACGCCGCCCTCGGGGCGTTCTGGTGGCCCGCCCTGGTCGTCGGCCTCGCGACCCTGCTCACCGCCCGGTACCGGGCGCGGCTGGCCGTCAGCGTCTACACCGACCTGGTCGAAGCCGCCGTGGACCTGCACGGCCGGGACCTGGCGGTCCAGTTGGGGCTGCCCTGCCCGGGCCGGCTCACCGCCGAGATCGGGGAGCAGATCACCGCGATCGTCCGCAAGGACGACCTGGTGCCGCGCTCCCGGCGGGCGGTGTCCGCCGCGACGGCGCACCCGCCGCGGTCGCTGCCGCGCCCGTGAACCCGGGCCCTCGGGCGTCACGGCTTCCAGGACGGGTTGTGCAGGACGGCCAGGTTCTGTCGCGCGGTCACCGCCAGGTTGTGGTCGCGGTCGGCGTCCGGCATCGCGTCGAGGACCTCCCAGTACAGGCCGATCGCCCGCTCCCGGTACCCGGCGAACGCCAGGGTCGCGGCCAGGTTGTTCCGCCGGCCGACCGTCCGGAGGTCGTCGCGCCCGTGGTTCCGCTCGCTGTGACGGACGTTCTGCTCGTGCAGGTCGATGGCCTGCGCGTACTGGCCCGCCTGCTGGTAACCCACCGCCAGGTTGTTGCGGAGGACCAGGGTGAGGTCGCCGTCGGTGCCGTGCAGGGGTTCGGCCGTGACCACGATCTCCCGCAGCACGTCCAGCCCGTCGTCGACGTCCCCGGCGGCGAGGTACGCCTGCCCCAGCGCGTTCCGGACCTTCAGCGTGTCCTCGTCGACCGGGCCGAACGCCTGCGCCGCGGCCTCGGCGAGGGGTTGGAGCAGGGCGATCGCCTCGATGAAGCGTCCACACCGGCGGTGGTCCTCGGCGACGTCCAGCCGGTACGCCAGGGTGCTGCGGCTGGGCAGCGACTCCCGACCGAGGCCGGCCGCGCGCCAGACGTCGAGGGACGTCCGGACCACGTCGAGCGGACCGGCGAACTGCCGCGCGGGTGGCGGCGGCATGGCCGACAGAGGTTCGGGTGGGCCCGCCTCCCGTACCACCCAGGACGCGAGCAGCTCGCGCAGCGCGGCGGCGTCGGTGCCGCCGACGTGGAACCGGTACACCCCGTGGTCCAGGTGCAGGTGCAGGGTCGCCCCGTCGCCGGCGCCCAGTGGGACGGAACTCAGCATGATGGCGAACAGGTGGGGCCGGCGCACCTCCAGCCCCCGCAGGTCGGGCCAGCGGACGGTCAGGAACCGGCGCAGCCGTCGGCGGAGCACGATGCCGGAGCGGTCGACGGAGGCGGTGAGAGCCGGCGTCTCGTCCGTCCGGTGTGGATGCCCGCCGAGATAGGTCACGTCGGGTATCGACAGCGCTGACATCGCGTCATCGTTCCATTCGGGGACGGAGCTGAAAACCTTCGCAGGTCGCCGGGCCCGCCCCGACGGGCCCGGGGTACGGCGGGCGCCCGATCGTCCGCCGCACCTCGACGCCTCCGCCCGGGCGGCCTCCGGCAGCTCCTGGAACGGCTGCGAGTCACCCGTGCAGGGCGCGCCCTTCGCCGGCAGCGCCACCAAACACCCACGAGAGCGACAAATTGCCGATTGATGTAACGAATTTTTCATGATCGACGCTGCTTAAGACCGTGTGTCGCGACCGGACGGTCCGCCCGGGACCCGACGGCCGGTCCCACGGTTGACAGCCGGATGACCTGGGCCATGCTTGTCGGGTGAGGTTGTTCCCCAAGCCCGACGCGCGCTTCCGGGCCGCCGCCACGACGCTGGCCGCGGTCGCCCTGCTGGTGACGATGCTGATCTGGCGTCCGGAGGGAACCCTGGCCGTGGTGCTGGCGCTGGTCCTCGTGCTGCTCACGATGACGGCGGGCGTGGCGGTCACCGCGGCCCGGGAGAGCCGCGACGCCAGGCCGACCGCCCCCCACCCGCCAGCGGGCCAGCCGCTTCCCGCCGGCTACGGGGTGGACGCGGACACGCTCGAGACGCTGGACCCGCGCGCGGTGCGGGACAGTCGGACGGTGAACGGGGTCAGCGACCGCTGAACGCCGGCGCGGCGAGCGCGTCCACGCCGCGTCCGGCCAGACAGCGGTAGGTGCGGTCGCCGTCCGCGTCGGCCGGCGGCAGCACCTCCAGGTTCCACCCCGCCTGATAGCGGATACCGCTGGTGAGCCGGAACGTGCGGGCGTTGCAGACGCCGCGGATGACCGGGTCGGCGCTGATCGCCGCATGCCCGGCCCCGACCAGGGCGTCCGGCAGGTCACCCTCGGCGTAGGTCTCCCAGGTGTGCCGGCCGTCGCATGGGATCCGGGCCGCCTCCGCGCGGGCGCCGCGCAGCCGGACCGGCCCGAAACACTCCAACCCGGACGCACAGCGAGCACCCGCCGGCAGGGCGACGCCGGACGAGCCGACCCTGCAGCCCGGCAGCACGTCCTCGGCGCTGCCCGGCGAACTGACCGCGGTGGCCACGGGCGTCGGCGACAGCACGGCCGGCGCGCCCCCGGCGAGCCAGGCGCCGGCGCTGGCGGAGGCGCCCAGCGCGAGGACCCCGGCACCGCCGAGGAACCACCGCCGTCGCCACCGCCGCCCCGACGACGGCACCGTCGGGTGCGCGTCCTCGGTCTGCGGGCGCTGGGCCGGCTGCCCCGTCCAGCCGACGGGGTACGGGCCGGTGGCGCCGCCGCTGACCGGGATGCCGGAGACCGGCGTGGCGCCCGGGTCGAGCGGCAGCGCGGCGAGCAGCCCGCGCAGCTCGACGGCGGACGGGCGCGACCCCGGGTCGTTGGCCATCCCGGCCCGCAGCACGTCGACCAGCTCCTCCGGTACGCCGGGCAGCCCGGGGACCGGCTGGTGAAACATCTCCAACACGGTGACCAGGCTCGGGTTGCGCTCGGACTGCCAGCGCGGCGGCCGGCCGTGCATCACCGCGTAGAGGGTCGCGCAGAGCGCGTACACGTCGACCGCCGGTGAGGGTGGGCTGTGGCTGAACATCTCCGGCGGCGCGTACGCCGGGGTGAGCACCTCCAGGGTGACCGAGGCGTCCCGCACCTCGGCCAGCACCGCCAGCCCGAAGTCGGCGAGCACCGCCGGGTTGAAGTGCGAGTAGAGGATGTTGGCGGGCTTGACGTCCCGGTGCAGCACGCCGGCCGCGTGCGAGTGGGCGAGCGCGTCAGCGATCTTGACGCCGACGTCGCGCGCCTCCGCCGGGCCCAGCGGTGAGGTCCGCATCCGCTCGGCGTACGACCCGTCGCAGAGCTCCATGATCAGGTAGGGGTGCTGGTCGACCGTGACGCCGACGTCGAAGAGATCGACCACGTGGGGGTGGGACGACATCTTCCCCGC
Source organism: Micromonospora sp. RTP1Z1 (assembly GCF_033804685.1). NCBI lineage: Bacteria > Bacillati > Actinomycetota > Actinomycetes > Micromonosporales > Micromonosporaceae > Micromonospora > Micromonospora sp. RTP1Z1. Next base: position 1,008 of record NZ_JAPFQV010000031.1, on the reverse strand, counting down.
GGCCCGCGCCTCGCGCAGGAAACGCGCCTGGTCCCGGTCGCTGTCCAGGGTGCGGTTCTCCACCTTGACCGCGACCTCGCGCCCCACCGAGATCTGGGTCGCCCGGTAGACGGTGGCGTAGCCACCCCGGGCGAAAACCTCCAGATCGGTCAGACCGGGCACGATGGGCAGCCGGCGGGCGCCGGGCGGGGTGTCGGTCACGGCTCGAAAATACCTGTCTCCACCGTCGGCTCAGTGGACCGGACCAGCCGCGGGCGCGCTACCTGCGGCATCGTCCGCCGCTGACGCCCCGGCCGGGGCGTCGCCGTCGGCCGCGCCGGCCGGCTCAACCGGATCGAAGCCGACCGCCGCCGGCGCGGCGCGGTGGGCGTCCCACCAGAGGCCCACCGCAGTGGCGACCGCACCCAGCCCCTCCCAGGCGGCGACCCCGAAGAACCGACCCGGGGCGACGTCGGAGAGCACCGCGATGCTGAAGACGGTGAACGTGACCAGTCGGAAGACCACCGTGAAGCGGTAGAACGGTCGCCACTCGGTCGCCGTGGCGAGCAGGTAGTAGACGCCCATGTTGAACGAGGCCATCGAGGACGCGGTGAGGAACGTGCCGGTGTAGTCGCCGGGCGCGCGGGCGGCCGGGACCTCGAAGCCGAGCAACCGCAGCTGCGTCTCCGGCCAGATCAACCCGAGCGCACCCAGCAGCAACGCGAGGACGCCGAAGACGGCCACCGTCCAGCCGGCGCCGGAGCGCGGCAGCCTCATCTTCCCTCCCCCACCCGCGACCGCCACCGTGGACGGCCGCCTCGATCAGACACACGCTAGCCGCCGCCCCCGACGCTCACATCCCCGGAACCGCCAAAACTACGGCCGGGTGGGGGTGGGGGTGGGGATGCTCCTATGGATGTCAAGGGGTGTCGAGGGCGGTGAAGTCGGCGAGTAGGGCGGTGTGGACCTCGCGGACGACGTAGCGCTTGAGGCATCGCATGATCTCTTTTTTGCTGAGGCCTTGTTTGG